>NZ_JBMNDR010000054.1:0-63708 GCF_052543235.1 Streptomyces sp. SAS_272
CACGACCCCGTCGCCGTCGGATTCTCCTGGTCGCGCAACCCCGCCTACCAGCTCAGCGACCAGTTCGGCGGACCCCACGGCGACTACTACAACGACATCACCCGGGTCCCGGCCGGCGCCCGCGCCACCACCGTCGCCCTGCGGGCCGGCGCCCGCGTCGACCAGGTGAGCCTCACCCTCGCGGGCGGCACCGTACTCACCCACGGCGGCAGCGGCGGCACCGCCGCCTCCCTGACGCTGGGCGGCGACGAATACCTCACCACCGCCTACCTGTGCCAGGGCCAGAAGGACGGCCACACCAGGATCTTCTACGCCAGGTTCACCACCAACCTCGGCCGCACACTCGCCGGCGGGACCACGACCTCCACATGCGTCACCCGCACCGCGCCCACCGGCCGGCAGATAGCCGGGTTCCACGGACGGTCCGGCGACGCGGTCGACAAGATCGGATTCGTCTACACCCGGCGTTGAGCCGACCGCCGACGACGGCGGGCGCCCAAATCGTCCAGACGACGGACACCGACGCGGACAGCCGGCTGTGGCAGACGGTGACCTTGGACTGATTCCCTCCGTGCGGGCCGCCCTCCTCTCAGCCGTCCCGGCGCGCTGCTCGGGCGGACCGAGCAAGGCGAGGGCCTGAGGACGGTGCCGGCGCGAGGGGGGCCTGCACCGTCCCTGTGTCACAGAGGAACTCCTCAAGGGCCGCCATCGCAACCCGCCTCCGCGCCGGGCCCCTCACCCCCCTCCCGGGCAGTCGATGCGAAGCGAACCGTGCGGGTCGCCGTGAGCGGCGCCCGTCACGACCCCGGCCTCAGCCCAGTCGGGCG
Source organism: Streptomyces sp. SAS_272 (assembly GCF_052543235.1). Taxonomy (NCBI): domain Bacteria; kingdom Bacillati; phylum Actinomycetota; class Actinomycetes; order Kitasatosporales; family Streptomycetaceae; genus Streptomyces; species Streptomyces sp. SAS_272. Next base: position 828 of record NZ_JBMNDR010000054.1, read on the forward strand.
AGCCGCCTCAGCAGTGCGCCGCGGCCCCGGTCCGGCACCGTCCACAGGGTCTGGCCGCTGACGCCCCAGCGTTCCAGCAGCGCGTTGGCGGCGAGGAAGCCACTCGTGGCGGCGCGTTCCATGAGCGCCACCGGCAGTTCCGTGCGCACGAGGTCGCCGGCCACCACCAGGCCCGGGTCGCAGGTGCGCACCGTGGGCCGGTCGTCGTAACCGCCGACCGGGAACAGGGGGCAGTCGGACCGCCACTCGTGCCGTTCGTCGACCACCCTCGCCGCTCGCGTCTCCGGATACACCCGGTGCAGTTGCTCCACCAGGCGCTTCTGTTCCACGTCGTGGGCCGGGCGCTCGGGCAGGGCATAGGCGTGCAGTTCGACGACCGAGCCGCCGGTGCGGGCGGCCCAGCGCGCGGCCTCGCCCTCCCAGCGTTCCAGCACGCTGACGTTGTCGAGGCTCCCGTAGCCGCTGGTCCCGAGGAATCCCGGTCGGTCGGCGGCGACCGGGCGGTCCAGCCACAGGCGTGAGACGAGGAAGGGCGGCGCGGTGCGCAGCCTGGTCGTCCGCTCACGCCAGTCGGCGTCCGCCAACTGTGGGGAACGCGCGACGAGGGACCGCAGGCCCGCCGCGTCCAGGGCCAGCACGGTGGTGTCGTAGCGCCGCTGCGCGGCGTCGGCGGCGACGAGGAAGCCGCCGTCCGCGGTCGGCTCGACCGCCTCGACACGGACGCCGGTGCGCAGGTCGACGCCGTGACCGCGCAGATAGCCGGCGAGAGGATCCCAGAGAGACGCGGGGAAAGGCTCGTCCGGCACGTCGAACAGCAGGCCCTCCGACGAGCCGAGGAAGTAGATGTGGAACATCAGCACCATCTCCGCCGCCGAGAGATGGCGGGGGTCGGCGAAGAAGCTCCGGGAGAAGACCTCGAACGCGAGGTGGTGGGCCGCCTCGGGAAAGCGGATCGACCGGAGGAAGTCGTGGGCGCTGACGTCGTCCAGCCGCGCGTAGACCTCGGGGACGCGCACGTCCAGGAGGGGCAGTGCGGCGACGGGGTTCATGCGGGCGAGGTCGCGCAGTCCGAAGGTCGGGCTGAGGGCCACGAATCCGAGAGCGCTCCAGGGCGGGGTGCGCGGGACGTGCCGGAAGCTGTCGTGCACGCCGCTGCCGTGCCGCAGGGGGTAGTCGGGCAGCCCGCGCAGACGTTCCAGCCCCGGATCGGTGCGGCGCAGCAGTCCGCGCAGGTTGTAGTACTGCCGGAAGAAGGCGTGGAAGCCCCGGCTCATGGTGACTTCGCTGCCGTCGGCGAGGACGGTGGGCCGGCCGGCGAGACGTCCTCCCAGGGCGTCCTCGCGTTCGTAGAGCGTGACTCGCACACCCCGTTCGGCCAGGGCCGTCGCGGCGGCCAGTCCGGCGATGCCGCCGCCCACGACCGCGGTCGTGGGACGACGGGCGCCGGTGAGGCAGGGTGCGCCGGGGGCGGGGAGCAGGGTGCGGGCGCGCCGGTCCCTGCCGCGGCGGGGCGCGGTCGACCGCGGGGAGCAGGTCATCGGGCGTTCTCCGCGCCGGCGTGCGGGCGGCGGGCGACGACGGTGTGGGTGACGCCGGTCTGCCAGCCCGGCAGGGGCAGCACCCGCACGTCGCGCAGGCCCGCCGCACGGACCCGGGCGGCGAAGCGGTCCGCGGTGTCGAACTCCACGACACTGCGCCACAGATGGCGGTACAGGCCGCCGTCGCCCAGCACGGTGGCGACGGGCAGGACGATGCCGCGGCACACGCCCGTCCACACCGCGCGGTGAACGCTGCGGCCGCTCAGGGTGTACTCGTGGACCGCGAGCCGGCCCCCCGGCGCGAGCACGTCGTGCACCGACGAGAGCACGGCGTCGGAATCGGTGACGTTGCGGAAGAGATAGGCCGCGAAGACCGCGTCGAAGGGGCCGTGCACGCCTGCCGCGGCCAGCCGCTCGGCAGGGGCGCGCACGAACGTCACCCCGCTCCGCCACGGTTTGCCGACGGCGCGCTCCAGCATGCCGGCCGACGCGTCCACGGCGGTGATCTCGGCGCCGGGCAGGACGGCGGCAAGGGCGGCCGTGGAGGCCCCCGTGCCGCAGCCGAGGTCCAGCACGCGAAGCCCGGCGCCGCCGTCGGGCAGGCCGAGACGGCGTGCCGAGCGGCGCAGGTGGCCGTGGTAGCCGGGGTTGGCGGCGACCAGGGCGTCGTAGCTGCGGGAAGCGTGGTCGAACGCGGCGGCCAGGTCCTCGTCGCGCAGCAGGGTCATACGGTCTCCTCGGTCGGGTGCACGGAACTGCTTGTGTGCCGGCGGGTCATGGTCCGTGACGGGGCGTGCGGGGAAGCCAGGGGAGCTCGGCCGCGCTGCGGAGCATCGGCAGGACGGGGGTGCGGATGCCGACGGAGAGGTCCTCGTGCAGACGGGTCTCGCCGTCGAGGAAGCGCAGCAGCCGTCGCATCGGCACCTGCGCGAAGAGCCGGGCGAAGAACGCGGCGCCGTCCACGCGGCCGCTGTCCAGTGCCCGCAGCATCACCGCGTCCATGGCGCGCGAGCGGGCCGAGTGGGCGGGCGGGGGCAGCGGGTGGCGGCCCGCGCGCAGGGCGTCGGCGACGGCCCGCGTCTGACGCTGGACGGCGGAGAACGTGTACCCCGTGGACGGCCGGGTGGCGCCGCCCGCCGCGCCGATGCGGAAGACCGAGGGCGACGCCCGGCGGGCGAAGCGGGCGTCGGTCATGGGGATGACGCCCGTCTCGGTCGCGGTGACCTCGAAGCCGCCGAGACACAGCACGTCGTCGGCGTACCGGCGCAGCGCCTCCTCGTAGGCATGCTCGGGGAGGACGGCGTGGGAGAACTGGGTGTACTCCACGAGTGCCCGGTGGCGATCGGTGGGCAGCAGGTAGCCGAAGGCGAGACCCTGCGGCGGCTGAGGCACCCGGAAGTCCATGAGCAGCGCCGTGCCGGGGTCGAACACCGGGCGGTCGGTGCGCACGAACCAGCCGCGGAAGTGCTGCAGCAGGGTGGTGCGGGCCGCCGGGAGGCGGGCGAGCGGCCGGGAGTCGAACACCCAGCGGGCGTGCACGGTGACGGGGCGGCCGTCGTCGGTGCGCGCGAGGATCTCGGCTCCGTCTGCGTCGCCGCGCACCGTCTCGACGGCCGCCTCCAGCCGTCGCACGTCGTCGCTGTGGGCCAGGGCGTGGCCGACATGGCGTTCGAAGTCGTCGGAGCGCAGCATCTTGTAGCGGAGCGGGGCGATGTCGTCCTCGGACGACCGGCCGGTGGGGTCGTGTACGCGCAGCCGACGCCATTCGGCGGTCACGGCGTCGTCGTAGCGCCCGTCACCCGCTTCCCAGTAGCACCAGGTGCGCCGCGGCGGACGGAGGGGGCCGGGCGGGGCGTCCAGCAGCACCGTGGACACCGGCCTGCCCTGCCGGGCAGGGTGCGAGAGGCGGTGGGCGAGGGACAGTCCGGCTGCTCCCGCGCCCAGGATGGCCACCTCTGCGTGCAGCACGAGCCGCTCCCTCCGTCCGGCGCTCCCACCGGCGGCCGCGTCCGCGGCCGGTGATCTGTCAGAAGCATTCACCCGGGGAGGCCTCGGCGGATGCAGGCTCCGCCGGGTTGTCGGCCGTGTGGGTCCCGCCTGCCCGATCCGAAGGGTGACGAGGCACGGGACGCCCGGGGCACGAGGCAGGGGCAGGGAGACAGGGAAAGAGGCAGGGGCAGAAGCGCCGAGGGGCCTCTGAGACAGGGCGTGGAGGGCAGGGCACGGGGGCTGGGCACGGGCCACGAGGGCAGGGAGCAGAACGGCAGAGGGGATGGCCTGGGGGCGGAGCGCGGCGGAGGAGCCGCTCGGCAGCTCGGCGGAGGAGCCGCTCAGGGACTCGGCGGAGGAGCCGCTCAGGGTCTCGGCGGAGGAGCCGCTCAGGGACTCGGCTTGCGCCGCCGGACCGGCCGGAGTCGGGTGAGGCGCCGGACCACGGCCTTCGTCGCTCCGAACGAGCACTGCCACACCTGTCGGCAGGCTCGCCGGAGGGAGCTGACGGGCGACGGCGGGAGGAGGGGCGGGGGCCGGAGCGGCGGCCCCGGCCGTCGGCGGTCGGCCTCGAGATGGGCCCGCACGGTCGCCCACACCCGGGCGGGGGGCGGGTGCAGCGTCTCGCCCGGACGGTGGAGGCGGCCGGCCGCGGCAGCGCGTTCGTAGGCGGTGAGCCGTTCGCGGCAGATGTGACACAGGCTCAGGTGCCGTGCGGCGCCGGCGCCCCAGACCGCACGCTCGCCGTCCAGGGCGTGAGCGGCCAGTTCGGCGGAGGGAATGTGGGGCAGCGCCCGCCGCTCGGCCACGCCGACGCCTCCTCCCTGCGGCCGCTCTGCGGTCGCCTCGTCACCTCTACCGGGGGACGGGGCACGGCGGATGCATCGCGGACGCATCCTCGGCGCGGTGACCTGCCGGGCCGACCGGGCCGCAACGGCGCCCAGGGGGCAGCGCGGAGGCCGTCCGCCGGTCGCGTCGCTTGTGCATCGGATCACTCGGCGTGGTCGGCGAGGTCGTGGACGCCGCTTTCCCGGAGACAGCGGCTGAGCCGGTGCAGACCGCGCCTGGCGTGGCTCTTGACCGTGCCCAGGGGCCAGCCGGTGAGTGCGGCGATCTGCGGCTGCGTCAGGTCGTCGTAGAAGGCGAGCGTGAGCACACGTCGCTGGGCGGCGGGCAGTCTGGCGAGCTCGCTGCCGACGAGGACCCGGTCGAGCACGGCCTCGGGCTGCGCGTCGTGGTCCACGGACCCGACCGACATGCGCGCCCCTGCCGCGGCCACCAGCTCGGCGCGTCGTGTGCGGGCCGACAGGGCGTCGGCGATCTTGCGGCGGGTGATCCCGACGAGCCACGCCCCCAGCGCGCCCCGCTCCGGAGCGAACCCGGCACGCCCCCGCCAGGCGGCCAGGAACACCGTCTGGGTGACGTCCTCCGCTTCCCGGGCGTCCGCGAGGGAGCGCAGCGCGAGGGTGTGCACCAGTGCGCCCCACCGGTGGTAGACGGCGGCCAGACACGCCTCGTCGCCGTCGACGAAGCCCGCCGCGAGTTCCTCGTCGGCCAGGGAGTCCTCCGTCGGGGCCCGCAGCGGGACGTTGCCGGCGGTCTGCTCGGTGACTGGGCGTGCAGTCATGACGCTGCTCCTCGTGCGGGCGGTGACCATGCCGTCTCGGGCGGATGCGCGCAGGAAGTCCCCGTACGTGGGCTCCCCTGCCGACGCTTCGGTCGCGGACGGCGATCGCGGCTCCCTCACCATGCGAAGCGCGCACGAGGCGCGACAACTCGCATCGTCTGTGCATCGGTTTGAAGCCCGCTTCAGGTGCGGAGTCGTCGCTCGATCGCCCTTTCGAGCGAGAACCGACCGCACGTTCTCCCCCGATGGCGCATCCGTGGCGGCCCCGGCTGCGGAAGGAATGACGTCAGACCCGAAGCGACCGTGGCGAGAGGAACCGGGATGCGTCCCACCGAGGCGAAGGATCTTCCCGTGCCCGAGAAGGCACCCGATCCTCGGACCGAGCCCCCGCCGAGCGGCCGCCCCCGCATGGCGGACGGCCGCCGCTCCCGAGGCAGCCGCCCACAGGACCCGCCCGACCGGCCGGACGCGAACCGCCCCGATGCCGTCGACGCGGTCGACGCCGATGTGCCCGCGGCCGTGGGGCGCGTCCTCGACGCCCTCCTGGCCGAACGGGTGGAGCACGCCGCCGCCCTCGACCCGGTGTTCGGCCGTGACCTCGCCGAACGCGTCGCGCGGTGCACCCTGGAGGGGGGCAAGCGCATGCGCCCCCAGTTCGTGTGGTGGGCGCTGCGCGCCTGCGGCGGCGGAGCCGGGGAGGCGGAGGCCGCCCTGCGCGTCGGGGCCGCCCTCGAACTGATCCAGACCTGCGCCCTCGTCCACGACGACGTCATGGACGGCTCCCGGCTGCGCCGCGGACGGCTCGCCCTGCACGCGGACGTCACCGCCCAGTACGCCGACGCCGTGCCCGCCGACCGCTCCCGGGGCTTCGGCGAAGCCGCGGCGATCCTCGCCGGGGACCTGGCCCTGGCCTGGGCCGACGACACCGTCGCGGCCGTCGACGCGCCCCCGGACACGGCCCGCGTCGTGCGCGACCTGTGGAGCACGATGCGCACGGAGATGGTGGCCGGGCAGTACCTGGACATCCAGGGTCAGGCGACCTCCTCGGTGTCCCTGGCCAGGGCCGTCCGCGCCGCCTGCCTCAAGAGCGCGCTGTACTCGGTCGAACGCCCGCTGGCGCTCGGCGCCGCCCTGGCGGGAGCGGACGCCGCGCAGAGCGCGGCCCTGTGCTCGGCGGGCCGGTGCGTCGGCATCGCGTTCCAGCTGCGCGACGACCTGGCCGACGCCTTCGGCGACCCTCGGCGCACCGGCAAACCCGCGGGCGGCGACATCCGGACGGGCAAGCCCACCTATCTGGTGGCGGTGGCGCAGGCCCGTGCCGAGTCGACGGGCGACCGCCGCGGCGCCGCCGTGCTGCGGCGCGCCCTCGGCCGCGCCGACCTCTCCGAGAGCGGTCTCGCCGAGGTCCGTGACGTGCTGGTGTCCACCGGCGCCCGTGATCTCGTCGAGGCGAAGATCGACCGGCTGGTCGCCCAGGGGATGCGCCACCTGGACTCCGTGGTCCTGGAGCCGCAGGGCCGCAGGCGCCTACGACGGCTGCTGCACGCCTCGGCCGGCACGGCGCCCGCCCACACCCCCACCCCCGCATCCGGAGCGTGCGGAGCGGAGGACGGCGGCCTGCCGCTCTCCCTCCTCCTCTCCGCCGGCGCCGACGGAGTCCTGCGATGACCAGAACCGTTCCCGGACCCACGGATCACGTCGTGGTGATCGGCGCCGGGCTCTCCGGCCTGGCGGCCACGCTGCACCTGCTCGGCGCGGGCCGCCGGGTCACCCTGCTCGAACGCGACACGCTGCCCGGAGGCCGCGCCGGACGCCTGGAGCGCGCCGGCTACCGCATCGACACCGGGCCCACCGTGCTGACCATGCCCGACCTCGCCGACGAGGCGTTCGCAGCGGTCGGCGAGAACCTGCGCGACCGCGTCGACCTCATTCCCCTGCACCCCGCGTACCGGGCGCTGTTCGCCGACGGCAGCGGCCTCGACGTGCACACCGACCCGCAGGCGATGGAAGCGGAGGTCGAGCGCTTCGCGGGCGCGGCGGAAGCCGCGGGGTACCGACGGCTGCGCGCGTGGCTGGAGCGGTTGTACCGGGCTCAGATGCGGCGCTTCATCGACGCCAACTTCGACTCACCCTTCCAGCTGCTGACCCCGGACCTGGCCCGGCTCGCCGCCCTCGGCGGATTCGGACGGCTGGACGCGAGGATCGGCCGTCACCTGCGCGACGAACGGCTGCGCCGCGTCTTCTCCTTCCAGGCGCTGTACGCCGGAGTCACGCCGGCCCGCGCCCTGGCCGCGTACGCCGTCATCGCCTACATGGACACCGTCGCCGGCGTGTACTTCCCCCGCGGGGGGATGCACGCCCTGCCGCAGGCCATGGCGGACGCCGCCGCGAAGGCGGGCGCAGATCTGCGGTTCGGCCAGGAGGTCACCCGGCTGGAACGCTCCGCCGGCCGAATCACCGCCGTCGTCACCGGCCAGGACCGCATCGCCTGCGACGCCGTCGTCCTGACCCCGGAGCTGCCCGTCTCCTACGCGCTCCTCGGCCGCACACCGCACCGCCCCCTGGAGATCCGGCACGCGCCGTCGGCCGTCGTCCTGCACGCCGGAACCGACCGCACCTGGCCCGGACTCGCCCACCACACCCTGTCGTTCGGAGCGCGGTGGCACCGCACCTTCGACGAACTCACCCGCGAGGGGCGACTGATGAGCGACCCGTCGCTGCTCGTCACCCGTCCCACCGCCACCGACCCGACGCTCGCCCCGCCCGGCCGCCACCTCCACTACGTCCTGGCCCCCTGCCCGAACACCGACATCGGGCCGGACGCCGCCGCCTGGAGCGACCTCGCACCGCGGTATCGCGACAGCGTCCTGCGGGAACTCGAACGGCGCGGGCTCCACGGCATCGCCGACGCCGTGGAGGAGGAAGTCCTCGTCACTCCCGCCGACTGGACGGCCCAGGGACACGCGGCCGGCACGCCGTTCTCGGCCGCCCACACCTTCGCGCAGACCGGCCCGTTCCGGCCGCGCAACCTCGTCCGCGGCACCGACAACGCCGTGCTGGCGGGCTGCGGCACCACCCCGGGGGTCGGCGTCCCCACCGTGCTGCTGTCCGGCAAGCTCGCCGCGGCGCGGATCACCGGCCGGCACACGCGGCCCGCACCGCGGCGCGGGCGCACCCCGTCGGCGACGGCGAGCACCCCGGCCGTGTCGCCCGTGTCGCCCCTGCAGGAAGGAGCGAGCCCGTGACCGCCCGGGAACTCGACGCGGCGCGCATCACCGAACCGGCGCTGCGCGCGGCCTACGCACAGTGCCGCCGGCTCAACGCCCGGCACGGCAGGACGTACTTCCTCGCCACCCGGCTGCTCCCCGTGGAACGCCGTCCCGCCGTCCACGCCCTCTACGGCTTCGCCCGCTGGGCCGACGACATCGTCGACTCACTGGAGCCCGGGGTCCCCGTCCATCGCCGCGCGGCCGACCTCACCCGCCTGCAGGAGCGCCTGCACCGCGGGCTCCGGGACGGCCACAGCACCGAGCCGGTGGTCCTCGCGCTCGCCGACACGGCGCGGCGTTACGCCATCGACCACCGGCACTTCCACGACTTCATGGCCTCCATGCGCAGCGACCTGGAGGTCACCGACTACCCGACCTACGCCGACCTGCGCGCCTACATGCACGGTTCGGCCGCGGTGATCGGGCTGCAGATGCTGCCGATCCTGGGCACCGTGGTCCCCCGCGAGGAAGCGGCCCCGCACGCCGCGGCCCTGGGGGTCGCCTTCCAGCTGAGCAACTTCCTGCGCGACGCGGGCGAGGACCTCGACCGCGGGCGGGTCTACCTGCCCGCCGATCTGCTGTCCGCGCACGGCGTGGACCGCGAGCTGCTGCACTGGAGCCGGAGCACCGGCCGCCGCGACCCGCGGATCCGCGCGGCCCTCGAGGCCTTCGCGCACCTGACCCGCGGCGTCTACCGCGAGGCGGCGCCGGGAATCGCCATGCTGGACCCGGTGTCCCGTCCCTGCATCCGCACCGCCTTCGTTCTGTACGGCGGCATCCTGGACGCCGTCGCCGACGACGGCTACACGGTGCTGCACCGCCGTGCCGTGGTCCCGCGGCGACGGCGCGCCGCGGTGGCCGCCGACGGGCTGGTGCGTCTGCTCGCCGCCCGCGCCGCAGCCCGCGCCGGCCGCCGGACGGCGCTTCCCCCGTTGTCCGCGTCCGCCGGACGACGGCCCGCGGCGTCCGGGAGCGCCGCGGTGGAGCCCCTTCACGAGGAGGTCGTGTGAGCCCTGACCGTCCCCCGCGCCGCGGACGTCTTCCGTTGTCGCTGCGCAGGCGTCCGGTCGCCTGGGAGCGACAGCGTCCGACCTGGCGCGAGGCCCGTCCGGCGGTGATCGCCCAGGCGCTCGAGCGTGCGCAGGCCCGTCCGTCGGGCAACTGGTACGTCGTGGGCGCGAGCCGGGACGTGGGCGACGATCGGCCCCTGGCCCGCACGATCGCCGGGCAGGAGATCGTCGTCTGGCGCGACGCCTCGGGCCGGCTCGTCGCCGGGCCGGGAATCTGCCCGCACCTGGGGGCGCCGCTGCGCGACAGCCCCGTGCGGTGCGGCGCCCTGGTCTGCCACTGGCACGGACTCGCCCTGCGCGGCGGGCCGTTCGCGGGCTGGGACCCCCTGCCCGCACACGACGACGGCGTGCTGGTGTGGGTGCGCCTGGACGACGTGGGCGGCGAGCCTCCTCTCGAAGCGCCGGTGGTGCCGGCCAGGCCCGCACCGGCGGGCGCGGTGTCGGCGGTCTACGTCGGCGTCGGCACGTGCGAGCCTGAGGACGTCGTGGCCAACCGGCTGGATCCGTGGCACGGCGCCTGGTTCCACCCCTATTCCTTCGTCGACCTGACCGTCGTCGACGCTCCCGCGACGCAGGCACGGAGCACGGCGGAGACTCGGGGCACGGCGAAGGCGCACGGGACGGCGCAGGCGTACGCGGAGGGGGACGACGCGGAGGGGGACGACGCTTTCACCGTCGACGTCTCGTTCAAGCTCGCCGGCCGGCTGGTGGTGCCCGTCCGTGCGGTGTTCACCGCGCCCGAGCCGCGCACCGTCGTCATGCGCATCACCGAGGGCGAGGGCCTGGGTTCGGTGGTGGAGACCCACGCGACGCCGCTCGGGCACGACGACCGGGGCAGGCCGCGCACGGCGGTGGTGGAGGCCGTCGTGGCCGCGTCGGACCGCCCCGGCTTCGGCGTGGCGCGCGCGTTGTCGCCGCTGCTGCGTCCGCTCGTGCGTGCCGCCGCCGGACGACTGTGGCGTGACGACCTGGCCTACGCGGAGCGGCGCTGGCACCTGCGCTCGACGGGGCGTTTCCCCGGCTGAGCCGGTCCCGTCCCTGTTCTCGTGGTTCTCGTGGTTCTCATTTCCGTTCCCGTTGGGCGGGCGTCGCGGGCAGGGCGTCGACGGCCTTGCAGAGGAAGGTGAGAGCGCGGGGGAAGTCGTGCAGGCGCTCGGCCAGGACGCCGAGCCCGAGGCGCAGGCTGTGGGCGGGCACCCCGCGGGCGGTGAGGATGCCGGCGCTCCACGTGGTGAACGTCGTGAACAGGTCGGCGTCGTCGACGTAGAGGGCGGTGGCCAGGAAGTCGACGATGCGGGCGAGCTCTTCCGCGGTGCGTTCACGCTGGGCGGGCGTGCAGGACCTCATGGCGGGCCGGCGCTCGTCCAGGTCGGACACGCACTGCCGGACCAGGGTGGGCCGGCTGCCCTTGACGAGGGTGTACTCCTGGTCGGCGAGGTGGGAGAGGTCGTGGGTCCGGTGGCGCCGGTCCGTCCTCGGCGGGGTGAGGCCCCGGGCGAGGCGGTCCGCGGCGGAGCGGGCGTCGGGGGCCCAGACGTCGGCCCGGACGAGGCGGGCGTAGCGGCCGTCGGGGCCGAACGCCGCGCCGCCGACCATGACGGGGACGCCGAGGGACTGCACGGCGGTCACCGCCCTGTGCGCGGCGGGCAGATGGGTGGGGATCGAGGCCGACAGCAGCACGGCGACGGGGTTGGTCCGGTGCACGTGCGCGACGAGACGCGGGGTGGGGGTGCGGGCGCCGAGGAAGTCCACCTGCCAGCCCCTCCGGACGAGCACTTCGGCGAGCAGCCGGGCGGGGAGGAAGTGCCACTCGCCGTCGACGCAGGCCACCGTGATCCGCCCCCGATCGCACGGCCCGGACGGCACGGGGCGGCGGGCGAGGACGGCGACGACCCGGTCGGCGATCGCGCTGGCGGCGTGCTCCTCGGCCACGCTGATCCGGTCGGCGGCCCACTCCGCTCCCACGCGATGCTGCACCCCGGCGACGACGTCCAGCAACAGCGTCTCCTCGTCCGCTCCCGCGTCGGCCGCCGCGGTCACCATCCGCACGGCGGCCGACTCGTCCCTGTCGATCACGGCGGCCCAGAGCCGGGCCGACAGCGCCGTGAGGTCCGTGCCGGTTCCGGCGGCCGCCGTCACCGCCGCGCTCGGCGCGCAGGTCGGTCCCGGCGCCCCTCGACGACGCGGCCCGTGCCGTCGCCGACGGCGGAGTTGGTGATCGCGAGGGTGGCCAGGTCGTCGTGGCTGCCGTCGCCGAGCCACTGCGCGGCCAGCATCTGCACCCGCTCCACCACCGCCCCGGCGGGCATCCGCGCGCATTCCCGCAGGGCCCCCTGCAGCCGGGCCTCGCCGTAGAGCTGGTCGCCGAGCGGCCCGCCGCGGGCCTCGGTGACGCCGTCCGTGTACAGCAGGCACGTCTCCCCCGGCGCCAGGACCACGTCCGCACTGCGCGCGGTGATCTCGGGCAGCGCGCCCACCAGCGTTCCGCCGGTGTCGGCCTCCTCGACCCGGCCGTCGCCGCGAATGATCAGCGGCGGCAGATGCCCGGCGCTGGTCAGCCGCAGTTCCACCTGATCCGCCCGGCGGCGCACGGAGGCCAGCACCAGCGTCGCGAACCGCGTGTGGTGGGAGTCGAGGAGCGCGTTGTTGAGGAGGGTGAGGACCTGCCCGTGGTCGCCGGACAGCGGCAGGAGCGCATGCAGCACACTGCGGATCTTCCCGGTCAGCACGGCGGCTTCCAGACCCTTGCCGGCCACGTCGCCGAGGACGACGAACGTCTCCTTCGACGGGTCCGCGCCGGGATGGACGTCGTAGAAGTCACCGCCGACGAGCTCGTGGTCCTGCGACGCCCGGAAGGCGCCCGCGTACTCCACGCCGTGCACCCGTTCCAGCCGCGGGGGCAGCAACTCCCGCAGCAGTGTGGCCGTGATGGTCGCCTGCTCCGCGTACAGACGCGCCGCGGACAGGGCCGCGCCGGCCCGCGCGGCGAACAGCCCGGCGAAGACCTCCTCGCCGTCGGTGAACGCACGCCGGGTGCTGGAGCGCAGCAGTATCAGCACTCCGGCCGGGACCCCATGCCCAGGCAGCGGCGTGATGATCACCGATCCGATCGGGCCGTCGAAACCGGGCGGAAGAACCCACTCCGGCAGGCCGTCCGGGTCGATCCAGCGGGTGGGCACGGGCGGGAAGCCCTGCAACGCCTCCGCGAGTCCGGGCACCGCCGCCGTCTCGACCTGCGCCACCGCCCGGGAGAGCGCGCCGCCCGCCCGCGCATACGTCAGCGAGTGGCGGCGTCCTCGGGCCGGGGCGACGATGACCGCCGCGTCGGCCAGATGATCGGCGGCCATCCTCGCCGTCACCTCCGTGCAGCGGTCCACGTTCAGCGACGACGACAGCGCGCCGGAGATGTCGGCGAGCAGTGACGTGCGCTCGCGTTCGCTGTGCAGCGCCCGCTGCGCCGAGCGGAGATCGGTGTCCTCGACCAGCCACCACACCACGTTCCCGCCCTCGCCGGGCGAGGGATGGGCCGCGAAGGTGCGGTCCGCGACGGCGCCGGACACTGCGCCGGACGGGGTTCCGGTCGCCCGCAGGCTGCCGTGCGCCGTCGCGAGCCAGTGCGGCAGGCCGCCCTCCGTGAAGTCGTCGCCGGCGCGGTGGGAGAACAGGCTGCGGGCCGCGCGGTTCGCTTCGACCACGGCACCGCCGTCGTCGACGACGAGCACGGGGCAGGGGGCGCTCCATGCGGCGCCCATGGCGACGCCGTGCGGCATCTCGGAGATATTCGGAGAAGCGGTCACGAGTGGGGGAACGCGGCGCGCACCCCACCGCCTCTCCGCCGATCAGAAAAGGTTGTCATCCGGCAACCATCCCTCATCGTCCGGTCCCGTGCAACGCCCGGCGTGATTCCTCACGACTTCACCACCTCGACGTACGCCCTCCCGTGCGGCCACGAGCCCGCGGGCGAGGGCGTCCGGGCCTCGCCGTCAGGCGGCGGACCACTGATGGGGCCCGCCTCCCCGCCATTCCACCCATCGTGCGTCGTCGAGCACGCCGTCCGGGTCGGCGACGCCGGCCGCTTCGAGGAACACGGTCAGATCGTGGTCCGAGTAGGCCGTGCCGAGGATCTCGTCCCGCCCGCCGGTGTGCACGGTCACCCGCCGGCCGCCCGACGGGGACGGCCGGTGGACGACGATCGGAGCACCGGCCACCCCTCCAGCGTGCCTCCCGGCCGGCGCCGGAGCCAGTCCGCGGCGGCGGGTGTCGACGCGCGGACGGTCGCGGCGGTCGGGCCCGCGACGGGCGGTCCGTTCAACCGTTCGGTTGACACCGGGTTCCGTCTTCCGGCGCGCCGGTCGATGCGAACGGACGACGCGAGACGGCGTCGGACCCGCCCACACTGGCAGGGCCCAGGCGCCGGGTTCCCCACCCCACCCCCCTCAGAGAGGCCTTTTCAGCGTGTCCAGTTTTCTCAGCAGACGACATGTCCTCGCCACCGGCGCCGGCGCCGCTCTCGGTCTCGGCACGGCGGGCGCGAACGCAGCCCCGGCGGCCGCCGCCCCCACCGCCTCCCGACGCCCGGCCGGAGCCGGGGCCGAGGAGAACAGGACGCTCGACGAGCTGTACCGGGCCGCCGTCGCGGAAGGCGGCCGGCTCGTGGTCTACGCCGGCGGCGACACCCCCACCCAGCAGGACGCCACGAAGGCCGCCTTCCGCAGCCGCTTCCCGGACATCGACCTGACGCTCGTCGTCGACTACAGCAAGTACCACGACGTCCGCCTCGACAACCAGTTCGCGACCGACAGCGTCGTGCCGGACGTCATGCAGCTCCAGACCCTCCAGGACTTCACGCGCTGGAAGGACCAGGGCCGTCTGCTCCACTACCGGCCCGCGGGCTTCTCCCGGGTGTACGACGGCTTCAAGGACCCCGAGGGCGCGTGGGTGGCCGTCGGCGCGCTCGCCTTCAGCTTCATGTACGGCTCGGCGGCGGTCGGCTCCCACCCGCCCCGCACTCCGCTCGACCTGGTCGACCCCCGGTGGAAGGGGCGGATCGCCTCCTCGTACCCGCACGACGACGACGCGGTGCTGTACCTGTACTCCCTGTACGTGCGGAAGTACGGCTGGGAGTGGGCGGCGAAGCTCGCCGCCCAGGACGTGCGCTTCGCCCGGGGCAGCCACTCGCCCGGGCAGGCCGTGTCCGCCGGCGAGAAGGCGATCGGCATAGGCGGCGCGGGAACGCTGACCGCTCCGCCGTCCTCACCGGTCCGATTCGTCGTCGCCGACGGTCATCCGTTCATGTCGTGGGGGCAGCGCCTGGCGATCCTCCGGCAGGCCGCCCATCCCACGGCCGCCAAGCTGTTCCTCAACTGGCAGCTGTCGCCGGAGGTGCAGAACCGCTCCTTCAACGGCTGGTCCGTACGCACCGACGTGACCCCGCCCAGCGGTCTGAAGCCGATCTGGGAGTACCCGAACGGCAACCTGGACGGGTTCCCCCGCTTCATGGCGGACCGGGCCCAGGTCGAACGCTGGAAGCAGACCTTCGCCCTGTACTTCGGCGAGGTCCAGGGCGAGCCGACGCCCGGCCGGCTGGGGCTGCACCCGGGGGCATGACGCGCGGCGGGGGGCCGCCGGTGCGCCGGAGAGACGACCGGCGGCCGGCGGTCCTGGCCGCACACGGCCGGTGCAGGCGGTGGATAGACTCGGGCGGCTTGTCCGAGTGGATCATCCGTCCAGGGGAGTTCGCCGTGACCGACCACGCCTCCGTCCGCACCCCGTCGTCGGCCCGCCGCGCCCTGTCGACGCTCGACCGCGTCCCGCATCTCGTCTTCTTCTGTGTCGTCGGCGCCGCGTCGGTCCGGCTCGTCCGTGAACCGAACCCGCTGTGCACGCAGATCGTGGCCGTCAGCGGACTGCTCGCCGTGGGCTACGCGGCGGGCTTATGGCTGTGGAGCAGACTCGACGGACTCGCCCGCGGACTGTGGGTGACCGCGCTGCTGCTGCTCTGGACCGCGCTCATGTTCCTCAACCCGTCGCCCCTGGCCGCCGCCTACGCCTGGTGCGGTGTGCCGCTGGCCTGTCTGGTCCTGCGCGCCCTCGGCCGGCGCGGCGCGACGGTCGCGCTGGCCGGCATCACCGTGGTGCTGCTCGGCCGGCTGGCCCATCAGGCGGGGGGATTCGACGCCGAGAGGGTCCTGATCCCCGTGGCGGCCGTCTGGGGCACCGTGACGTTGTACCGCGCGCTCCAGCAGGACGCGACGGAGCGTCAGCGGCTGCTGGCGGAGCTGCGCGGGACGCGGCGCGTCCTTGCTGCCGAGCAGCGCAGGGCGGGAGCGCTGGCGGAGCGTGAGCGGATCGCCAGGGATCTGCACGACACCCTCGCGCAGGAGCTCGCCGGCCACCTGATGCTGCTGCACGCGGCGGAACGGGATCTGGCGGAGCGGCCGGACGCCGCGCGCGACCGGGTCCGCGCGGCCGTCGACGGTCTGGACGCGGGCCTCGCGGAGACCCGGCGGATCATTCACGACCTGACGCCGTCCGCCGTGGTCGAATCCGGGCTCGAGGACTCCTTGAGACTGCTGTGCGGCCGCGCACAGCAGGAGGGGACGGCCGGGTGCGTGACGTTCCGTTCGGTGGGGGCTCGCCCGGCGGAGGTGAGCGTGGAATCCGCGGCCACGCTGTTCCGGGTCGCCCAGAGCTCGCTGGCCAACGTCAGGGAGCACGCGCGCGCCCGGAACGTGCTGGTGACGCTTCGTCAGCGGCAGGGCGCCCTCGAGCTGGAGCTGCTGGACGACGGCATCGGTTTCGTCCCCGACGCGGCGGGCGCTGCCGCGGCGCGGGGCCGGGGGCTCGGCCTGCCGGCGGCTCGGGCCCGGCTGCGCGAGCTGGACGGTGACCTGCACATCGACAGCGAACCCGGTCGGGGCACGCGGATACGGGCCGTGGTCGCGTCCCGACGCAGGTCGGGCCGTGCGCTGCCCGCGGCCACGGCCGTGAACCGGTGACGGCGACCGGGGTGCGGCTGCTGATCGCCGACGACCACGTGGTCGTCCGCGCGGGCCTGCGAGCGCTGCTGGAGGGCGAGCCCGGCGTCGAGGTGGTCGGGGAGGCCGGCAGCGGCGAGGAGGCCGTGCGTCTGGCACGGGAGGTCGCGCCCGACGTCGTGCTGATGGATCTGCGGTTCGCGGGCGCCGGCCGCGGCATGGACGGCGTCGAAGCGGTCCGGCGGCTGACGGCCGAGTCGCCGGGCCTGCCGGTGGTCATGCTGACCAGTTACGCGGGTCGGGCGGACGTCGTGCGCGCGCTGGAGGCCGGTGCACGCGGGTACGTGCTGAAGGCCGGCCCGCCCGAGGAGCTGTTCCGTGCCGTGCGCGGCGTGGCCGCCGGGGGCATGGGTCTGACACCGGAGATCGTCGAGGGTCTCGTCGGCCGGGTGATCGGCGACCGGACGGATCTGACGCAACGTGAGCTGGACGTCGTCCGGCTGATGGCCGAGGGGCACGGCAACCGCTCCATCGCGGAGGCCCTCTTCCTGAGCGAGGCGACGGTCAAGACGCATCTGGTGCGCGTCTACCGCAAACTCGGGGTCGACAACCGGGCGGCCGCCGTCTCGGAAGCGGCTCGCAGGGGCCTGATCGACCTCTCGCCCTGATCCCCCGGCCGCCGGGCGGCTCCCGCATCGGGGCATGATCGGTACGGTGGAGCAGGGCGACGAGAGGGGCTGCGGGACGGTGAGCGAGCATCCGGCGATCACGACGGCGAAGGAAGCCGCGGATGACGAGCTGATCCTGGCGTTCGGGCGCTTGCAGGGCGCGGCCAACCGGCTCGAGTACATCCTCGGACGGGCCCTCGAGGTGGAGTGCGGGATCAGCCATCTGATGTTCGAGGTGCTGCTGATCCTGGGGCGGGCCGGCACGCCGGGCCTGTCGATGAGGGCCGTCGCCCAGGAGCAGGTGCTGACCACGGGGGGCGCCACCCGGCTGGTGGACCGCATGGAGGCGGCGGGTCTGGTGGCGCGGGTGGAATCCCCCTCGGACCGGCGGGGAAAGCTCGTCAGTCTCACGGCGCTGGGCGAGGAGACGGTGGTGCGGGCCGCCCGGGTGCACGCCGAGAACATCCGTCGCCACTTCGTGGAGCCGCTTCCCGCGGACCACCGGGCGCAGTTCGCCGAGGACCTGCGCGTCCTCAGCCACGCGGCCCGGGACACGCTGCCACGACTGCCCTGAACTCCCCCGGGCCGGTCACCGGGGCGCCGGGGGCGGCCCGGCGCCTGCCCGAGGGGCGTCGACCGCCCTTCCCGCCGCGCCGCACGTACCGACGAATCTGGTCCTGACGCTTGACGTCACCGGTATGACTGCGCTGACATGGCTGCGCAGTCATACCGACGTCGGCATCGACGCCGGCTGACACCGGGTTCGGACGGCGATCGCTTGGAGAGAGCATGACGGGAGCGGCGGAGCGGGGCATGTGTCACGGCATCCCGTGCGCTGCCGTCACAGCCCCGCAGGCCGGCGTCCCCCCTCGCCGACGCCTCCGGCGGCGGTTACGCGGCCATCCGGCACACGGCTGATCCGGGGCGCACGAGGCCGGACCACAGCCCGGTTCAACCGACCCCCTCACCCAGGACGAGCCGCCCCACCGTCTGCCCGGCCGCTTGGCTTCTCGCCGGCCGGGAACACCTTCCGCACCACCGGGACCGTTGACCGGCGAGCGCCGTACCCGCGTATCCCCACGACGTCTCACCGGCGCCTCACCGATGCCGTCCCCGCCGGTCGGCCGGCACCGCGCTCCTGCGGCGTCCGAACCCGAAACCCGAACCCGCCCCGAGCCCGGGCCGTCCGCGTCCTTGTCGCCGAACGGCCCCTCGACTCCCCACCCACAGCAGGGAATCCGGCCGCTCCGCGGCCGTTCCCAAGGAGGAACCGTGCAGAGAAGAACGCTGGGCAGAGCGCTGGGCATGTTCGCCGCGGCAGCGGCGCTGCTGGCGGTGCCGGCCGGAGCGCAGGCGTACAACCCGACAGGCGGAACCCTGTATCAGCTCGGCAGCGAGCCGTGTCTGAAAGGACGCGGCAACTGCGCGATCTACCCCAAGTCGGCGCAGCTGCCGAGCGGACGCCTGGTGGCCGCGTTCGAGAAGTCCACGGTCGTGCCGGCCTCGGGCAGTGCCGACGGACAGACCCTCCCGGTCTACAAGAGCGACGACAAGGGCACGTCCTGGCAGCCGTTGTCCGAGGTCAAGGCGCCCGCGTACATCTCCTCCGACCCGCAGTACGCGAAGTACACGAGCAACTGGACGAACCCGTACCTCTACGTCCTCCCCCAGGACGTCGGAGACCTGAAGCAGGGCACGCTGCTCCTCGCGACGGTGGTGTCGGGCGACGACTACTACTACAAGGAGCACAAGGCCGCCGACCCCAACTGGACCCCGTCCAACGACGGAGACCGCAAGGACCTGGCGATCGCCCTGTACTCCAGCACCGACGACGGCGCGACGTGGAAGATCCTCAACGTCGTCGCGACGGGCGGCTGGCAGGGCGGCAGCGCCGGCGCGGTCGGCCAGAACATCGCGAACGCCAACACGAGCAGGCAGGTGGACCCCCTCTGGGAGCCGTACCTGATGGTCTACAAGGGCCAGCTCGTCTGCTACTACTCCGACGAGAACGACTACACCGGCTTCAACGCGACCACCGGCGTCCCGACCCTCGACCCCGCCAACGACACCGCCACGGATTCCCTCGGCCAGATCCTCGTGCACCGGACGTGGGACGGCCGCGGCGCAGGCTGGAGCTCCGCCGTCGTCGACATAGCCGGCCTGACCCAGGCCATGGGCGGCGGCAAGTCGGAGATCGGGGGCGGCCGGCCGGGCATGACGAACGTCGTCCGCACCACCGACGGCAAATGGATGATCACCTACGAGTACTGGGGCGGCGGAGCCAACACCCGCTACCGGATCGCCGACGACCCGCTGAAGTTCTTCACCGGATCGGCCACCGGCACGGGGGTCGACTCACTGCCGGTCGACACCGGCTCCCATCCCCTCGCGATGGGCGGCAGCCCGGTCCTGATCAGGCTGCCCGGCGGCCGCCTGGTCTACAACGCCGCCGGCAGCGGCAACGTCTGGGTCAACGAGAGCGGACGCAGCGACGGCACGTGGAAGGAGTACCAGACGACCTCGCCGGGGGCCTACAGCCGCAACCTGCAGTACGTCGACGGCACCGGTCGCATAGTGATCCTCGCCAACCAGGGCACCTCGGCGCTCAAGTTCGCCGAAGTCGACCTCGGCCACACCGACGGCGCCTACTACCAGTTGGTGAACCGTAAGACAGACCAGGTGATCGGGACCGGGAACAAGACCAACGACGCCAACCTCGGCAACGGGGACGTTCCCGACGTCCGTCTGGAGGCACCCGGTTCCGCGGCGAACGCGGACACCCAGTTCTGGCACCTGACGACCGAGCCGGGCGGCGGCGTGACCCTGCTGAACAAGGCCGGCGGCCGTGCCGCGGCCATCTGGACGGGCAACGCGACGGCCGGCCAGAAGATCGGCCAGTGGGTCGACAACAGCAGCACCGGCAGCTGGAACCTGGTCAAGACCAGCGACGGCTTCTACCGGCTTCAGGCGGTCAAGAACACGAGTCTGTACCTGACCGGCGCCGCCGCCGGGACTCAACTGACCTTGCAGAACTCGGCCACCGACGGCTCGCAGGACTGGGAGCTCGTCCAGTAGGACCCTGCCTCACGCCCTGACCCCGCCGCCCCGGCCGGGTGGGCCCTGGCTCCGGACCGCGTCCGCCGGAGTCCGGTCCCGCCCGGCCGGGGCGCGGGCCGTCAGCGCCTCCAGCAGGAGGTCCACCGCCTCCTCGAAGGAGCTGTCGCGCAGGGTGGGCAGTTCCTGCCGCACCGCGGTCAGCGCGGGATGCGTCGCGGGGTCCAGCCTCTGGTAGACGCCGGCCCATGCCCGGTGATCGGCCTCGCGCTGCTCCGGCGCAAGCGCCTGGAAGGCCGCGTCCATGGCCGCGTGACTGAGCACGGTGTCGATGAACGCCAGGTACAGACGCGTCGCGTCGGCCGGCCCGAAGCCCGCGGAGAGCAGAAGGCCGATCCCGGTCTCCACGGCACGGATCTCGTTCTCGCGCCGCGTCACCCGGTACGCGGCGAACGCCGCCGCACGCGGGTGGGCGAGGTAGCCGGCCCGTACCCGCAGCGCCATCTCGCGCAGCGCGGCGGCCCAGTCGTCGCCGGGGGCGAAGCCGGCCATGGCGTCGCCGATGATGCGGTCGGCGATGGCGAGCACCAGGTCGTCGGTGTCGCGGAAGTAGCGGTACAGGGCGCTCGGGTCGCAGCCGAGGGCGGTGCCGAGGCGGCGGACGCTGAGCGCTTCCGGGCCGTGCTCGCCGATCAGCCGCAGGGCCGTTTCGACGATCAGCTCCTCCGACAGCACGACGCCGGAGCGGGTGGGCCGGCGGCGTCTGCGCTCCTGCGGGACACGGGTGGTCATGGCGGGGGCTCCTGTCGGTCGGGACCGCGTAGCAGCAGTGAAGGAGCCCGGCCGCCTTATGTCAACACAATTGACGCAAGGTTGACGGACGGTGTTCCATCACCCTCACCCGCGGCTCGTCCCCCGTCCTCCCTCCCCGCGAGGAGCCCACCATGCCCTCCCTGTCGTCCCAGCCGTCCACACCGCCCGCTCCCCCGTCGCCGACGCCGTCCGGCGGACCGGGTACCGGACTGCGCCGCTCCCTCGGCGTCGTCGACGGGGTCGCCATCGCCGCCTCCAGCACCGCCGCCACCACCAGCATCGCCATCGGCATGGGCACGATCGCCACCATCGTCGGACTGCAGGCCCCGGCGCTCCTGCTGCTCGCCTTCCTGCCCGTGCTCGGCATCGCCACCGCGTACGCCCGCCTCAACAGATCCGAACCCAACTGCGGCAACGGGTACACCTGGGTCGGCAAGACCCTCGGCCCCTGGCCCGGATTCCTGACCGGGTGGGTCACCGTCGTCGGCTCGGTCGTCTTCTGCGCCTACACGAGCGCGGTCATGGGCTCGGTCGTGCTGATCTTCGCCGACAAGGCCGGCCTGCACAGCCTCGCGGGCATCGCCCTCGACCCGTCGTCCACCGGAGTCAGCACGGCCGTCGGGCTGGTGCTGCTGCTCGGCCTCACGGCGATCGCCGTCACCGGCACCCGGGCCACCACCCGCTTCCAGTTCGCCCTGCTGCTCTTCGAGTACGCCGTGCTGCTCGGGTTCTGCGGCTGGGCGCTGATCACCGGCGACCAGTCCTTCTCCCTCTCCTGGTTCAACCCCTTCGAGATCGCGGACGGCACCGCCTTCGCCCAGGGCATGGTCCTCGCGGTGTTCTTCTTCTGGGGCTGGGACGCCGCCTTCAGCGTCACCGAGGAGACCAGGAAGCCGGACGACGCGGCCCGCGGCGGTCTGATCGCCCTGTTCGCCATGCTCGGCCTCTTCCTGTTCGCGTCGGTCGCCTTCCAGCGGGAGATGAGCCTCGCCGAGCTCATCAGGAACGGGCCGCAGGCGCTGCCCTACCTCGGGCAGAAGCTGGCCGCCGAACCCTGGGCGACCCTCCCCGTGGTGGCGCTGATGTTCTCGGCCGCGGCCTCCGTGCAGTCCACGCTGATCCCCACCGCCCGAGGCCTCCTCGCGATGGGCCGGGACCGCACCATGGGCCCGCTGTGGACCCGCGTGCACCCGCGCTACGGCACCCCCGCCGCCGGAACGGTCGTGGTACTGGCCATCGCCTCCGCCATCGCCCTGCTGGCCGTCGCCATTCCGCGACTGAGCGACATGCTGCTGGCCGCCGTCAACGCCATCGGTCTGCTCGTCGCCCTGTACTACGGCCTCACCGCACTCGCGTGCGCCGTGCGTTTCCGCGCGTCCGCCCGCGAAGGGCTGCGCACGGCGCTGCTCGCCGTGGGCGTGCCCGCGGTGTCCGGTCTGGTGCTGCTGGGCCTCGGCGGGTACCTCGGGTACTCGTATCTGACGATGAGCGACCACTTCGAACTGAGCCCCGCCAACGGCTGGTTCATGTTCTCCCTGCCCGCCGCCATCGTCCTCGCGGGGCTCGGCATGGCCGCGGTCGCCAAGTACGTGCGCCGATCACCGTACTTCTCCACCGGACACGGGACCGACGCCGAGAGCATCGTCCTCCCCATGGACCGCACCCCCGCCTGAGTCACCGCGCCTCGGGGCGGCCGGACAGACGACCCGGCCGCCCGGCTCCCCCTCCCCCGCCGTTCACGGAGACCACACTCATGCCACAGTCCCAGGTCACGGGCCCCGCCGACCTCGTCCTCACCGGCGGGCCCGTCCACACCGTCGACCCCGCCCGCAGCCGCGCCACCGCCGTGGCCGTGCACGGCGGGATGATCACGGCCGTCGGCCACGACGAGGTGCACGCACTGATCGGACCGGACACCGAGGTCGTCGACCTGGCCGGAAGACTGCTGCTGCCCGGCTTCCAGGACGCCCATGTGCACCCGCAGGGCGCGGGCCTGGAACTCGGGCTGTGCCACCTGGCCGACACCGTCGACCCCGCCGAGTACCTGCGGCGGATCCGGGCCTACGCCGACGACCACCCGGACGCCGAGTGGGTCACCGGCGGCGGCTGGTCCCTGGAGGCCTTCCCCGGCGGCGCGCCCACCGCCGCCGCCCTCGACGCGGTCGTCCCCGACCGTCCGGTCTTCCTGCCCAACCGCGACCACCACGGCGCCTGGGTCAACACCCGCGCGCTGGAGCGGGCCGGCATCGACGCCCGCACCCCCGATCCCGCCGACGGCCGCATCGAACGCGACGCCGACGGCAACCCGACCGGCATGCTCCAGGAGGGCGCCGTCCACCTCGTGGGCCGGCTGGTGCCGTCACCCACGCCCGAGGAGCAACTGACCGCCCTGCTACGGGCCCAGGCCGTGCTGCACTCCCACGGCGTGACCGCCTGGCAGGACGCCATCGTCGGCGCCTACGCCAACATGCCCGACCCCGCCCC
This sequence comes from Streptomyces sp. SAS_272, assembly GCF_052543235.1. Classification (NCBI taxonomy): domain Bacteria; kingdom Bacillati; phylum Actinomycetota; class Actinomycetes; order Kitasatosporales; family Streptomycetaceae; genus Streptomyces; species Streptomyces sp. SAS_272. The sequence continues at coordinate 24,317 of NZ_JBMNDR010000054.1, forward strand.
CTCCTACCGCGCGGCCCGGGAACAGGGGCTGCTGACCGCCCGCGTCGTCGGCGCGCTGTGGTGGGACCGTGAACGCGGCGCCGAGCAGATCCCGGAACTCGTGGCCCGGCGCGAGGAGTTGGGCGCGGACCGGTTCCGCGCCGGCGCGGTGAAGATCATGCAGGACGGCATCGCCGAGAACCACACCGCGGCGATGCTCGACCCCTACCTCACCGGCTGCGGCTGCGCCTCGGGCGCCAGCGGCATCAGCTTCGTCGAACCCGGCGAGCTGAAGAAGTACGTCACCGAGCTCGACGCACTCGGCTTCCAGGTCCACTTCCACGCCCTCGGCGACCGCGCGGTCCGCGAGGCACTCGACGCCGTCGAAGCCGCCCGTGACGCGAACGGACTCCGCGACACCCGTCACCATCTGGCGCACCTCCAGGTCGTCCATCCCGACGACGTACGGCGCTTCCGGCACCTCGGCGCCACCGCCAACCTGCAGATGCTGTGGGCCGCCCACGAACCGCAGATGGACGAACTCACCCTGCCGTTCCTGGGCCCCGAGCGCGGTGCCCGCCAGTACCCGTTCGGCGACCTGCTGCGCGCCGGAGCCACCCTCGCCGCCGGCAGCGACTGGCCGGTCAGCAGCCCCGACCCGCTCCAGGCCATCCACGTCGCCGTCAACCGGCGCGCCCCGGGCGCCCCCCGGGACACCCCCGCGTTCCTGCCCGGACAGCGCCTGGACCTGGGCGCCGCGCTCGCCGCCTACACGGCCGGCAGCGCCTACGTGAACGGCCTCGACTCCCTCACCGGCAGCATCGCCGTCGGCAAGGCCGCCGATCTGGTCGTCCTCGACCGCGACCCGTTCCAGGGCCCGCCCGAGGAGATCGCGACCACCCGTGCCCTGGAGACCTTCGTCGACGGAGAGCGCGTCTTCGCGGCGCCCGACGCCTGACGCCGGACGGGCCCGGCGCCTGCGAAAGGCAGTGGGACCGGCCTCACCGTTTCCATGGTGCGGTGGGTCTGAGACCCGTGCGGGCGCCGGCCGGCGGGTGCGGCACCGCGTCCCGTCGTGAGGACGACGGCCGGCGGACGAGGGCCGGGGGCCTGCGGACGGCGCCCGGGGGCCTGCGGACGGCGCCGGACTGCCGGGCGGCCGCCGTTCACGGACGCGCTTCCACCGTGATGTGCGGCGACAGCGCGCGGAGGAAGTCCGCAGCGTCGAAGACCTCGCCCGCGGAGGCGACGCCGACCGCCTCGGTGCGTCCCGTGAGGACGCGATCTACGGCCTCGACCACCAGAGGCGCCGTGACGGCGTAGATGTCCCGGCCGCGGGCCACGGCCCGTCGTTCGGCGTCGCCGTTGCGCACGACGACGTCGACGAGAAACGTCTGGTCGGAGCGCCGCTGCTCGTCGGCGGCGGCCGGCGCCGGCGTGTCCGGGGCCGCGATGTCCCGGGCCGCCTCGACGGTCATGTAGGTCCGCACGTCGGGAATGGACAGGTGGCTCGGCACGGTCACGACGTCGGCCATCGTGAACTCGCCGATGACGGACCGCTGCCCCAGCGGCTCGGGGAAGGACCACTCCATGATCGGCGAGGCGTCGTCGCGGTACTCCAGCCGCCCCCCGGCGTAGCGGACGCGTCGGCCGTCCCGCCGCTGCCGGGAGACCGCGCCCGCCGTGCGCGTCCCGGCGGTGGGATGCCAGCTGCTCAGTCCGTACGCGATGTGGGCCTCGTCCGCGGTCGCCCAGTCCTGCGCCGCGGCGGTGACCAGCAGGTCGCCGAGGCCGCCGAAGAAAGCCATCGCCGGGACGACCAGCACCCCCGCCTCCCTTGCCCGGTCGGCGAAGTGCGCGAAGGTGTCGACGTTGGCCTCGATCTCGGCCGCCACGTCGAGGTACGGGATGCGGGCCCGCAGCGCCGCCTCGATCACGGGGGCGGCCGTCGTGGCGAAGGGCCCGGCGCAGTTGATCACTGCCGCGGCTCCGGCCAGCGCCCGGTCGAGGGCGTCCGGGTCGTCGACGGACGCCGGGCGGGCCTCCCAGCCCGTCTCGTGCTCCAGTGCCTTCAGCTGATCGGCGTCGCGGCCGGAGAGGACCGGGAGGTACCCCCGCTCCCCGAGCTCCGTCACCACGAACCGCCCGGTGTGCCCGTAAGCCCCGAACACCGCTACCTACTGTCCCGTTCCCATGGGTACTCCCCCGTACTCGATCGTTCCGCTGCACTCTGCATTCGCTGTGCTCTACACGCAGTGCGCACTGCATTCGATGCGCTCCGCATGCACTGCGCACTTCCTGCACCGCGCTCCGTCATGGACATCCTCGCGGAGGTCCGTTCCCGGCCGCGACGGTCCGGAACGCCATGCCTCGTACACTTCCGGACATGACCACCGTCGCGCTGGCCGTCACCGACGGCATGCTGCACTTCGAACTGGCCCTGGCCTGCGAGGTGTTCGGCTCCGATCTGACCGGCGTGGCGGACCCCTGGTACCGCTTCTCGCTCTGCGGACCGACCGCCGTGCGGGTGGGCCACTTCCGGCTGGAGCCCGATCACGGACTCGACCGGCTCGAGCACGCCGACACCGTGATCGTGCCGGGCTGGGCCGACATCGACCGCGATCCGCCGGCCGAGCTGGTCGAGGCGGTGCGCGCGGCCCACGAGGCGGGCGCCCGCGTGGCCTCGCTCTGCACGGGCGCCTTCGTGCTGGCCGCCGCCGGTCTCCTGGACGGCCGACGCGCGACCACGCACTGGGCGCACGCCGAGGAGCTGGCCGCGCGTCACCCGCGGGTGACGGTCGACCCGGACGTTCTCTATGTGGACGACGGCCGCGTGCTCACCTCCGCCGGCAAGGCCGCCGCCATGGATCTGTGCCTGCATCTCGTCCGCCTGGACCACGGCTCGTCGGTCGCCAACACACTCGCCCGCCGTCTGGTCGTGCCGCCCCACCGGGAAGGCGGCCAGGCGCAGTTCGTGAGGACGCCGGTTCCCGCACCGGGCAACCATCCGCTCGCCGAACTGTTCCCCTGGGCGCTGCGCCGGCTGGACCGTCCGCTCACCGTCGAGGACCTGGCCCGCCGGGCGCGGATGAGTTCGCGGCATCTGGGCCGTCACTTCAGGTCGGTCACCGGCACCACCCCGCTGCAGTGGCTGCTCACCCAGCGGATCCGCCGTGCCCAGGAGTTGCTGGAGACCACCGACGACACCGTCGACACCATCGCGACGGCCACCGGCATGGGCACCGCCACGACGCTGCGGCGACACTTCAACCGGACGGTCGGGGTGCCCCCGGACGCCTATCGCCGCACCTTCCGCTCCCGGAACCTTCCCCCGGAGCGCCGGGAACTCCACAGCGCGATCGGATGAGAGCGGAGACGTTGACAGCGCGGCATATGCGCCTCAGGATGTCAGCCACTCACTCCGCCCCTGGCCAGGGAGACGCTGTCCCCGCTGATTGAAACGTTTTAAGGACACCCCGTGCCGCCTGTCGCCCCGCCCTCCCGCGCTGCCCGAAGACGCCGCAGATCCCGCAGAGCCGGGTCCCTGCGTTCTCTTGTGACCGTCCTGCTCACCGTCTGCTTCGCCGTCTTCGGCGGCGTGACCGGACAGCTGCCCCCGGCCAGTGCCGCCCAGAACAGCCCCGCGGCGCTGACCGTGAACAGCCTGACCACGCCCGCCGACGTGGCCCCGGGCTCCACCCCGCTGCTCGGCTGGCAGGTCGGCGGCGACCGGCAGACCGCCTACCAGATCCAGGTCGCCGCGACCTCCTCCGCCCTGACCGGCACCCCTGACGTGTGGGACTCGGGCCAGGTCGCCTCCGCGGCCGACAGCAACGTCTCCTACGGCGGCCCGGCCCTGACGGCCTCCTCCGGCTACTACTGGCGGGTCCGCACCTGGGACTCCTCGGGCGCGGCGTCCCCGTGGTCCGCAGCGGCGCCCTTCGGCACCGGGCCGGGCAGCACCTGGCCGGGCGCCACCCCGATCTGGAGCGGCGCCCCCACGGCGTGGACGAACTACACGTTCCAGGGCAGCTTCGTCATCAACGCCAAGTACGCCAGTGTCACCTTCCGCGCCCAGGACACCAGCAACTACTACCTGTGGCAGTTCAAGGGCAACGGCGAGAACACCATCGCCCCCCAGATCCAGAAGAACGGCGCCTTCACCGCACTCAAGACCGCCGCAGCCCTCCCCTTCGCCCTCACCACCGGCTCCACCTACGACTTCCGCATCGACGCCTCCGGCTCCACCTTCACCACCTCCCTCAAAGCACACGCCGACACCACCTGGACCCAGGTCGACACCACCACCGACACCACCTTCACAGCCGGCGGCATCGGCTTTCGCACGGGTCTGACCGAGCAGGCCACCTTCGACGACCTCACCGTGACCGGCAGCGGCGGCCAGTCCCTCTACGCCAACGACTTCGGCGACGCCGACAACGCCGACTTCACCTGCGGCACGGTGACGAACGGCGCCCTGTTCGTCGACAAGGCGAAAAACTGCGGCACCGGGTTCCCGACCGCCTGGACGAACTACACGTTCCAAGGCAGCTTCGTCATCAACGCCAAGTACGCCGGTGTCACCTTCCGCGCCCAGGACACCAGCAACTACTACCTGTGGCAGTTCAAGGGCAACGGCGAGAACACCATCGCCCCCCAGATCCAGAAGAACGGCGCCTTCACCGCACTCAAGACCGCCGCAGCCCTCCCCTTCGCCCTCACCACCGGCTCCACCTACGACTTCCGCATCGACGCCTCCGGCTCCACCTTCACCACCTCCCTCAAAGCACACGCCGACACCACCTGGACCCAGGTCGACACCACCACCGACACCACCTTCACAGCCGGCGGCATCGGCTTTCGCACCGGCAGCACGGAGCAGGCCGCCTTCGACGACCTCACCGTCACCGGCGACAACAACCGGTCGCTCTACAGCAACGACTTCAGCGACGCCGACAACGCCGACTTCACCTGCGGCACCGTCACGAACGGCGCGCTGTCCCTCGGCACGGGCAAGAACTGCGGCACCGGACTGCTGACGGTTCCCAGCTGGTCCTTCCTGCGCGGCAGCACCAAGCTCGCCGTCGGCAAGAGCATCGCCTGGGCCCACCTGTACGCCACCGGCGCCTCCACCACTCCGGCGCGACAGTTCGTCTACAAGCTGTGGGTCAACGGCAGTTTCGTCGGCGTGGGCCCGACCCGGCCGGTCGGCTCCGAAGCGCGCTACGACGGCTACGACGTCACCTCGCTGCTGACCGCCGGCGCCGTCAACACCGTCGGCGCCCTCGCGTACACCACCAGCGATCAGCGCTTCCTCGCCCAACTGGTGGTCCGCTACACCGACGGCACCACCAAGACCCTGAGCACCGGCGCCGGCTGGAAGTCCCTGGACGGCACCCGCATCCTGCCCAACGCCGGTTCCATAGGCACCAGTTACTACAGCGCACCCAAGGAGAACTTCGACGCCCGCCGCTACCCCTTCGGCTTCGCCACGTCGGCCTTCGACGCCTCCGCGTGGCCCGCGGCCGTCACCAAGGCCGCCTTCGGCAACCTCCAGCCGGCGCCCACCGCGAAGGTCCGGCAGTCCTTCAGGACGCCCGTTTCGGTCACCGAGTACTCCGCCGGCAACTACTTCGTCGACTACGGCCGCACCTGGGTCGGCGGACTGTCCCTGAACCTGACGGGCACAGCCGGTCAGGTGGTCGACATTCGCTACGGCGAGGTCACCTCCGGCACGAACACGGTCAAGTACCAGACCTCGGCCGGCAACGCCTACCAGGACAAGTGGGTCCTGAAGTCCGGCAGTCAGCAACTGGAGACCTGGGGCCTGCGGGTCTTCCGGTACGCCCAGGTCATCGGCGCCCCGACAGGGCTGACCTCGTCCGACTTCAAGGCCGAGGCATACCTCTACCCGTTCGACGAGTCGGCGGGCGCCTTCGCCTCCTCCGACACCTCGCTCAACGCGGTCTGGGCGCTGTCCCGCAACACCGTCGAGGCGACCAACCTCAACCTGTACGTCGACTCGTGGGAGCGTGAGCGCGACATCTACGAGGCCGACACCTACCTCCAGCTCATGGGCAACCTCTACACGGGCGGTGACACGGCCCTCGGCGACTACTCGCTGAACTTCCTGAGGTCCAACCGCACCTGGCCCACCGAATGGCCCATGTACGTGATCCTGGCGATGCACGACAGTTACGAGACGACCGGCAACACCGCCCCGCTGTCCGCCGCGTACACCGCCCTGCAGGGCAAGCTGCCGGACGAGTGGTACGAGTCGGCGACGGGCCTGATCCACAAGACCACCGGCAGCACGGGCGCCGGCAGCTGCACCGACTGCGACATCGTCGACTGGCCCACCTCCGAGCGCGACGGTTACGTCTTCACCTCCTACAACACCGTTGTCAACGCCCTCGCCCACCGCGCCTACGAGAACATGGCCGACATCGCCACCGCGCTCGGCAAGAGCGCGGACGCCGCCGCCTACACGGCGAAGGCCGACGCCATCAAGGCCGCGGTCAACGCGCGGATGTGGGACTCCGCCAAGGGCGCCTACCGCGACGGCCTCAACAGCGACGGCACGGCGATCAACCACTACGCCGTCCAGGCCAGCGCCTTCGCCGGCGCCTTCGGCCTCGCCGACTCCTCGCAGGCCGCACAGGTGGCCTCCTACCTGGGCAGCCGCGGCATGGCGTGCAGCGTTTACTGCGCCCCGTTCGTCATCCAGGCTCTGTACGAGGGCAACCGGCCCGACCTCGCCCACACCCTGCTGACGTCGACCGGGACCCGCAGCTGGATGAACATGATCAACGACGGGGCGGGGGCCACCATGGAGGCCTGGGACCTGTCGCTGAAGTCCAACACCACCTACTCCCACCCGTGGGCTGCCTCTCCGGCCTTCACGATCGCCCGCAGCATGTTCGGCGTCCAGCCCACCGCCCCGGGCTACCGGACCTTCCGCATCAAGCCACAGCCGACATCGGTCACCTGGGCGAACTTCACGGTTCCCACCGCGCACGGCACCGTCGGGGCCGCTTACGACACCACCGGCGGCGGCCGGGTCGACGTCGGTGTGAAGGTGCCGGCCAACACGTCCGCCTCGGTGTACCTGCCCGGTGGCACCGCGGGCACGACCAGCGTCTTCATGGACGGCAGCAGCGTCGCCGCCACGTACGACAACGGCTTCCTGCGCGTCGACGGCGTCCAGCCGGGCTGCCACGTCGTCACCACGGCGTCCGACAGCACCCCGTACAGCGACGTCAGACTGACCGGCATCTGCTGACAGCCCCGGTTCTCCAGGCCTGAGGAGCCCCGGGCCTTCCGGGGCGCCTCACTGCGTAACCCGGTCACCGTCGGCCTACGGTGGAGGGGCTGGGGATTGCGGAGCATCGGAACGAAACCCGGCGCTGACTGATCGTTTCAGGGTTAAGTTCTCGGGGGCTTGTGCTCGACGATCCTGGTCGGCAGGGTGTCCAGGATGCGTGCTGATCTTGTTCCTGACGCCCTGTGGAAGCGGGTGGCTCCGCTGCTGCCGCCTGCTCCCGAGCGCCGCCATCGCCACCCCGGGCGGAACCGTCCGCGCGGCGGCGGACGTGTTTCTCGACTCGCTCGGTAACCCGAACACGGTCCGGAACTACGGGATCGGGTGGGCAAGACCGCCGAACGGCTCGGCGAGGCCCGGCCACTGGCGTCGGTCGCGGACGACGAGATCGGCGAGTCCCTCGAACTGCTCTGAGGTACAGCGGCGGTCGACACCTGGAACTCCCGCCGGGCGGGGGTGCTGTCCTGGCTCGGCTGGCGCCGTGAGCGAGGCTACGAGGGACCGACGGTCCCGGCCTGGGCGAAGCGGCCGGCGGTGCCGGACTCCGAGACCCCGGCCCGCTCGAAGGCGGCGGTCGACAGGCTGATCGCGCCCACGACCGCTGAAGGCTCTGCCCTCGAAGAAGGCCAGGTCAAAGCGCTCTCAGGGGCGCGGGAGGCTCAGCGCCGGTTTTCGTTCCGAAGTTCCTCCCCCCTGGCTGCTGCGGGGATGTGGGGGAGCACACCCCCGCAGCCGCCCGGCCTGTCGGCCGGGGTCGTCAGATCGCGGTGAAGGTCCACAGCAGGTTGGTGCTGGCGCCGTAGGTCCACTGCTTGGTGACGGCGCCCGAGGCGACGCTGCCGCCTCCGTCGAGCACCAGCCCCGTGGTGCGGTTGGCGATCGAGTAGCGGTCTGCGCCGCGCGAGGTGATCGTCCACTGCTGGTTGGGGCTGCCGTTCCAGGCGGCCTGTCGGGCCGGTGAACCGTCGGCGGTGGCGCCCCAGCCGTCGGCGACCATGCCGTTGGTGCGGTTGACCAGCTTGTAGAAGCCGCCTCCGACGTCCACCGCCTGCCACTGCAGGTTGGGGCTGCCGTCCCACGACCACTGCTTGAGGTTGGCACCGGAGGAGACGTTGCCGCCGCTGTCGAGGGCCAGGCCGTCGGTGACGTTGGTGATCCTGACGAACGTCGCCGGGTTGAACTGGACCTTCAGGGAGGTGATCTGGTCGTTGTTGCCGGTGACCCGCAGGTCGGGGTTGTCGGCGGTGAAGGTCCACGAGGTGCCGGTGAAGTTGTCGCCGGAGTAGCCGATCACCTGGTAGCCAGGAGCCGGCCGGAGGGAGGAGATCGTGCGAAGCGCCAGGCCCGACGCTGTCAGGTCGGCCGCGGTGTGGTCGCCGAGGGTGAGCACGGCGGCCGCGCCGGAGTAGCCGACGTCCGCGAAGGCGATCACGCCTGCCTGCGGACGCAGGTCCGGGATCGTGCCGGAGAAGGCGAGCTTGAGGACATAGGCGTTCGCGCTGTAGGGCGCCGAGGAGGGCAGGGTGACCGTGAGACCGGACGCGTTCTGCGTCGGCGTGGGCAGGTTGATGTAGGTGCCGGCGGTGGAGTCGAGGAGCTTCACCGAGGTCAGCGAGGAGAGGTTGATCCGGTCCGAGCCGAGCGTCTTGATCGTCAGGGAGCTGCCCGGCCAGCCGAGGACGGAGGCGTACAGCACGGTGTCGGCCTTGTTGCGCGTGAAGCGGATGTCCTGCGCCGTGCCGGCGGTCGGATTGGTGAAGGCTCCGCCGCCCATCTTCGTCGGGCCCTCGCCGTACACGGTCCAGGCGCGGGTCGCGTACACCGACTCGCCGAACCGCTTCAGGTGGTCGCCGATGCCGAGCAGGATGTTCTTCTGGGCCTGGGGGATGGTGCCGTCGGCCATCGGCGCGATGTTGAGGAGCACGTTGCCGTTCTTGCTGACCCGGTCGAGGAAGGAGTGCAGCATCTGCTGGGTGCTGTAGTAGCCGATGCCCTGGGTGTAGCACCAGCTGCTGCTGGAGATGCTGTCGTCGGTGAGCCAGTACGGGGTGGTGAGTTCGGCCGGGCCGCCGCGCTCGTAGTCGAAGACCTCGCCCTTCCCGTTCATGCCGTCCTTGTAGGTGGCGACGACCTCGCGCCCCCAGCTGTTGGCCTGGTTGTAGTAGTAGGACAGGAAGTTCAGGCGCTGGGTCTCGTCGACGGCGTCCAGCTTGAAGTCCTGCCAGAGGATGTCCGGCTGGGCCCGGTCGATGACCTCCTTGAGCTTGTCGTACCAGAGCTGGTCCTCAGCCGCCCTGCTCAGCTGCCCGTAGAGTTTCTTCAGGCTGGGGTCGGTCTGCGCGGGCACGTACTCGTAGAAGCCGTTGTAGTGGTACGCGTGGTGCATGGCCACCAGCAGTTTGAGGTTCCTGGCCCGGATGGCCGTGGTGAACAGCTGCAGCAGGTCGAGCCGGGGGCCCTTGTCGACCGAGTTCCACTCGTTGACCTGGCTGTCCCACATCGAGAAGCCGTCGTGGTGCTCGGCGACGGGCCCGGCGAACTTCGCACCGGCGTCGACGAACAGCTGCGCCCACTCGTCCGGGTCGAAGTTGCCGCCCGCCGACTTCAGCTTCGGCGCGAACTTCACGGTGTTCCCGGCCAGGTCCTGCGCCCCGTTGATGAAGTTGTGGTACGGCCACGCCGACGGGTTGCCGTAGGTCGCCACATGGTGCTGGTTGGCATTGCTGCCGCTCGCGTACATGTTGCGCGGATACCACTCGCTCTCGTACGCGGGAACGCTGAAGACGCCCCAGTGGAAGTAGATCCCGAACTTGGCGTCCTGGAACCACTCCGGGGCCGGCGGGTGCTGGTCGACCGAGTTCCAGTCGGGCGTGTACGTGCTCGGGGCGGCCTGCGCGCCGCCCGCGCCGAACAGGCCTCCGGCGACCGTCGCCGCCGCGACGAAGGTGGCTCCCGCCAAGAAGTGGCGTCGGTTGATCGAACTCGGCATGACACATCCCTGGTGCGGAGGGGCGAGGGGGTGGGGAAGGGGACGACCGGCGCGGTCCGGCGTGGGTCGCCGCTCGTTACGCACGAAGGTCGACCATGCGTCCTCCCTGTGTCAACGGGCGTGCAGGGATGAAAACCAGCTCTTGAGCAGGCTTTTTGACGTTTTTGTTCGCGTTTTTTCCAGTTTGTCGTGTGTCAGACATGGCATGTCTCGTGGAAATCCCTCGTCGAAGTCACATCACAGATGGGCCACGATTGATGGGATGGATCGGCTACCGATCCAGCTCCCCCTCAGCGCGAGACTGCTCACCGAGCGGGAACTAGGCGGCAAATTGCCCCAAGGGCTAGACACGCCGCCAATCAGCCACCTATAAACATCCCATCTCTCCTGGACGGCGTCACACGGTCGTCGCCCATGCGAAACATCTCCCGCTACGGGACCAGCGCGAGGAAGTACCCATGAGACTCAGAACCGCCCTCTGTTCCGCTGCCTCCGTCCTCTCCGCGATGGCGCTGCTCAGCGCCTGCGGCGGCTCCGGCACCGCGGCCGGCTCCGACGGCAAGCCGCTGGTCGGCGTCGACTACCCGCGGTCCGACACCGACTTCTGGAACTCGTACATCAAGTACACGCCGGAGTACGCCAAGGAGCTCGGTCTCTCGCTCAAGACCACCAACTCGCAGAACGACGTCGCCAAGCTGACCGCCAACGCGCAGACTTTCATCAGCCAGGGCGTCAAGGGCCTCGCGATGGCCCCGCAGGACACCGCCGCCATCGCCCCGACGCTGGCGCAGCTGGAGTCGAAGAAGATCCCCGTCGTCACGGTCGACACCCGCCCCGACAGCGGCAAGGTGTTCATGGTCGTGCGCGCCGACAACCGCGCCTACGGCGAGAAGGCCTGCCAGTACCTGGGCACCAAGCTCGGCGGCAAGGGCAAGGTCGTGATGCTGGAGGGCGGCCTGGACTCCATCAACGGCCGTGACCGCACCGAGGCGTTCAACGACTGCATGAAGAAGAACTTCCCGGACATCAAGGTGTTCGGTGAAGCCACCAACTGGGACGGCGCCGTCGCCGCGCAGAAGCTGCAGACCGACCTGACCGCCAACCCGGACATCAAGGGCGTCTACATGGAGTCCAGCTTCGCGCTGGCCGGCACCCTCCAGGTCCTCAAGCAGAAGGGCCTGCTGGTCGGTCCCGAGGACAAGAAGCACGTCTTCGTCGTCTCCAACGACGGCATTCCGGAAGAGCTGAAGTCGATAGCCGCGGGCAAGATCGACGCCACCGTCTCCCAGCCGGCCGACCTCTACGCCAAGTACGCCCTGTACTACCTCAAGGCCGCCATCGACGGAAAGACGTTCAAGCCCGGCAAGACCGACCACGACAGCACCATCGTCCAGGTCCGTGACGGACTGCTGGAGGACCAGCTCTCCGCGCCGCTGGTCACCGCCGACGGCGGCACCTACGGCGGGGTGCCGAGCCTCAAGAGCGACGACAAGTCCCTCTGGGGCAACACCCTCGGCTGACGGCCCCGCGAACACGACGGCTCACGAAGACAACGGCTCACGAACACAAGGCGGTTGAGATGAGCGACGGGGAGCGATCAGTGACCCCCTCGCCCGCCCCGGCGGACGACGGACGGGCCCCGGCGGGCCCGCCCGTCCTCGAGGCGACGGGCATAGTCAAACGATTCGGTCCGACAGTGGCCCTGGACGGGGCCCGAATCACCATCAAGCCAGGTGAGACGCACGCGCTCGTCGGCCGCAACGGAGCGGGCAAGTCGACTCTGGTGTCCGTCCTGACCGGGCTGCAGAGCCCGGACGAGGGGACGGTCTCCTTCGGCGGCCGCCCGGCTCCCCGGCCCTCGGACCGCGACGCCTGGCGGCAGCGTGTCGCCTGCGTCTACCAGAAATCGACGATCATCCCGACCCTGACCGTCGCCGAGAACCTCTTCCTGAACCGGCACGACCACGGCCCGAGCCGGCTCATCAGCTGGCAGGGTGTGCGCCGCCGGGCCCAGGAGCTGCTGTCGACCTGGTCGGTCGACGTGGATCCGCACACCCCGGCCGGCGATCTCACCGTGGAGCAGCGGCAGTTCGTCGAGATCGCCCGCGCACTGTCCTTCGGCGCCCGGTTCATCATCCTCGACGAACCCACCGCCCAGCTCGACGGAGCCGCCATCAACCGGCTCTTCGACCGGATCCGCGACCTGCAACGCCAGGGCGTGACCTTCCTGTTCATCAGCCATCACTTGCAGGAGGTCTACGAGATCTGCGACATGGTGACGGTGTTCCGGGACGCCCGGCACATCGTGACCGCGCCGGTCGCCGAACTCCCCCGCACCGAACTCGTCGCCGCCATGACCGGCGAAGCCGCCGGCGCGCGGCGCGAGGAACGGGCGAGCACCCTGGACGCCGACGCGACGGCCGCGCTGCACGTCCGGGACATCAGCGGTGACGCCTACCAGGACGTCACCTTCCGGGTGGGCGCCGGTGAGATCGTCGGGCTCGCGGGAGCCGCGGGCAGCGGCCGCACCGAGGTCGCCGAGACGGTCGTCGGACTGCGGTCGGCCGACGGCGGCTCGGTCGAGATCGCCGGCCGGCGGCCCCGGCCGGGCAGTGTGCCCGCCGCGCTCGCCGCCGGGGCCGGATTCGTCCCCCAGGACCGGCACCACCAGGGCTTCGTGCCCGATATGTCGATCGCCGACAACGCCACCCTGTCCGTGCCGCACCGGCTCGGCCGAGGCGGGCTTCTCAGCGGTCAGGCCCGCGACCGGCTCGCCCAGGGCATGATCGAGAATCTGGCGATCAAGACGCCGGGACCGGACCTGCCGGTCTCCGCGCTGTCCGGCGGCAACCAGCAGAAAGTCGTCATGGCCCGCGCCCTCGCCGACGACCCCCGGCTGCTGGTCCTGATCAACCCGACCGCGGGCGTGGACGTGCGCTCCAAGGAGTTCCTCCTCGGCAAGGTCGAGGAGACCGCGGACACCGGAACCGGAGTGCTCATCGCCTCCGACGAACTCGACGACCTGCGTATGTGCGACCGGGTCCTGGTGATGTTCCAGGGCCGAGTGACCTTGGAGATCCCCCGCGGCTGGCACGACCACGACGTCGTCGCCGCGATGGAAGGAGTGGACCTCGATGCCTGAAACCGTCCTCGCGGACGCGCCCACGTCCAAGCCCGACGAACCGCGTGTCAAGCGGACCGCGCTGTTCGGCGGCCGGATTCCGCTGGCGCGGCTGCGCGACCTGGCCCTCGTCCCCGCGATCGTCGTCATCGCGATCGTCGGTCAGATCGTCAACCCGGTGTTCCTGCAGGCGGACAACCTCATCAACGTGCTGCAGACGATGTCCGAGATCGCTCTGCTGGTGCTGGCCCAGACGATGATCCTGATCGTCAAGAAGATGGACCTCTCCCTCGAATCGACGATGGGCCTCGCGCCCGGCGTCGCGGCCTGGCTGGTGGTGCCGACCGGCGCCGGACACGGCCTCGGGCTGCTCCCCGGCTCCTGGGCGATCCCGGTCACCCTCGCCGTGGGCGCGCTCATCGGTGTGGTCAACTCCCTGCTGATCATCCGCTTCGGCCTCAACGGGTTCATCGTCACCCTCGGCATGCTGATCGTGCTGCGCGGTGTCCTCACCGGCATCTCCGGCGGTCAGACGTTCTTCCAGCTGCCCGAGTCGATGCTCTACCTCGGCACCGCCCAGTGGTTCGGGATGCCCGCCTCCATCTGGCTCACCCTCACCCTGTTCGCCGTCGCCATCGTGGTCCTCGGCTGGACCAGCTTCGGCCGCTCCCTCTACGCCATCGGCGGCAACGTCGACGCGGCGAAGGCGGCGGGCATCCGCACCGACCGCGTCCTTGGGATCGTCCTGGTCAGCGGCAGTGTGCTCGCCGCCCTCGCCGGGTTGCTGCTGTCCGGACGGCTGGCCTCCGTCGCCTCCGCGCAGGGCAACGGCTACATCTTCACCGTGTTCGCCGCCGCCGTGATCGGCGGGATCAGCCTCAACGGCGGCAAGGGCACCATGTTCGGCGCCTTCAGCGGCATCCTGCTGCTCTTCATGATCCAGAACGTGCTCACCCTGGCCGGCGTCCCCGCCCAGTGGATCGGCGCCCTCAACGGCCTGATCATCCTGGCCGCGCTGATGATCTCACGCATCACGGGCGGCAAGGTCCAGGAGTGATTCCGGGCGGCCGTGACCGGTCCCCCGGGACCCGCCGGCCGCCGGACTCCCCCTCGTTCCCCATCTCGTCGCAGGGACCGTCACCCCCTGCTCCTCCAGGAGTTGCCATGTCCTCCGCTGTGTCCCCCGCACCGGCATCCGCCCGCATCACCGCCCTCGATGTACTGGACGTGCGTTTTCCGACGTCCGAGCATCTGGACGGATCGGACGCCATGAACCCCGAGCCCGACTACTCGGCTGCCTACGTCGTCCTGCGCACCGACGCCGGGGACGGCCTGGAGGGCCACGCCCTGGCCTTCACCACCGGCCGCGGCAACGACGTCCAGGCCGCCGCCATCGCGGCGCTCGCCCCCTATGTGGTGGGCCTCTCGGTCGACGAGGTGTGCGGGGATCTCGGCGCGTTCTCCCGCTCACTCGTCCACGACCCCCAACTGCGCTGGCTGGGACCGGAGAAGGGCGCCATCCACATGGCGACCGGCGCCGTCGTCAACGCGGCCTGGGACCTGGCGGCCAAGCGGGCGGGCAAGCCCGTCTGGCGCTTCCTCGGCGAGATGTCGCCCGAGGAGCTGGTCGCTCAGGTCGACTTCCGCTGGCTCAGCGACGCCCTCACCCCCGAGGAGGCTCTCGAGATCCTGCGCCGCGCCGAGCCGGGCCGCGAGGAGCGCATCGCGCGCCTGCTGGAGCACGGGTACCCCGCCTACACCACCACGCCCGGCTGGCTCGGCTACTCCGACGAGAAGCTGGCCCGCCTCGCCCGCGAGGCCGTCGCCGACGGCTTCACCCAGATCAAGCTGAAGGTCGGCGCGTCCCTCGAGGACGACGTACGGCGGATGCGCACCGCCCGCGAGACGGTCGGCGACTCCATCCGCATCGCCGTGGACGCCAACCAGAGATGGGACGTCCAGCCCGCCATCGACTGGATGCGCGAACTCGCCCCCTACCAGCCGTACTGGATCGAGGAGCCCACCTCCCCGGACGACATCCTCGGGCACGCCGCGGTCCGTGCGGCGCTGAGCCCGATCAAGGTGGCCACCGGTGAGCACATCGCCAACCGGGTCGTGTTCAAGCAGCTGCTCCAGGCCGGTGCGGTGGACATCGTGCAGATCGACTCCGCGCGGGTCGGCGGAGTCAACGAGAACCTCGCCATCCTGCTCCTGGCCGCCAAGTTCGGCGCCCCGGTCTGCCCGCACGCCGGCGGCGTCGGCCTGTGCGAGATGGTGCAGCACCTGTCGATGTTCGACTACGTGGCCGTCTCCGGCACCCTCGAGGACCGGGTCATCGAGTACGTCGACCATCTCCACGAGCACTTCATCGACCCGGTGCGCATCGCCGACGGCCACTACCTCACGCCCACCCTGCCCGGGCTGAGCGCGGAGATGCACCAGGAGTCGCTGAAGGAGTACACCTACCCCGACGGCCCGGTCTGGTCCGTCCGTGTCTGAGGGCCGTGCGCCGACGGGACCCGGGGAGCTGGTGGACGCCCACCACCACCTGTGGGACCTGGACCGCCGGCCCCAGCCCTGGCTGGACGAGCCCGGCCACGAGCCGATCCGCCGCACCTTCGGCACGGACGACCTGCGGTCGGACGCGACCGGGCGCATCGCCGGCCGGACACTGGGGCGCACGGTGGTCGTCCAGTGCGTGGCGTCCGTCTCCGAGACCCGGGAGCTGCTCGCCCTGGCCGACGCCGATCCGCTGATCGGCGCGGTCGTCGGCTGGACCGACCTCGCCTCACCGGCGGTCGGGGACGTCGTCACCGGCCTGCTCGCCGGCCCGGGCGGCCGGTACCTCCGCGCCCTGCGGCATCTCGTCCAGGGCGAGCCGGACCCGCAGTGGCTGCAACAGCCTTCCGTGGAGCGGGGGTTGCGGACGATCGGGCAACACGGACTGGCCTACGACCTGTTGATCCGCGACCACCAGTTCGACCAGGCCGTGCGGCTCGCCGAACGCCTCCCCGAGCTGCCGCTCGTGCTCGACCACGCGGGCAAACCACCCGTGGCCCGCGGCGAACTCGGCGACTGGGAACGCGACGTGCGACGACTGGCCGCCCACCCGCAGGTGCGCTGCAAGGTCTCGGGCCTGGTCACGGAGGCCGACCACCGGAAGTGGACGACCGACGACCTCCGCCCCGTGTGGGACGTCCTGCTCTCCGCCTTCGGAACGCAGCGGCTGATGTTCGGCTCCGACTGGCCCGTCTGCCTCCTCGCGGGCGGCTGGAACCAGTGGGCGGCGACCGTCGAGGAACTCCTCCTCGGCTGCTCCGCCGCCGAGACCGACGCAGTCCTCGCGGGCACCGCGGCCGGCTTCTACCGCCTCGACCCGGCGAACCCGAAGGCCCCTGGAAGCAAGAAGGGAACACCGTGCTCCTGACCGACCTGCTGCACCCCGGAATCCTCGAAGCCCTGGCCGGCGCCGGTCACGGCGCCCGCGTACTGCTCGCCGACGGCCACTACCCCGCGAGCACCGCCACCGGCGACCGCGCCCGCATCGTCCATCTGAACCTGGCGCCGGGCCTGTTGGACGTCACCACCGTGCTCGACGTGCTGACCGCCGCCGTGCCCCTCGAGTCGGCGCATGTGATGGTGCCGCCCGAGGGCGCACCCGAGCCGCCCGCCATCGGCGAGTACCGCGCCCGGCTGGCGCCCGTCCCCGTCGAGACGCTCGGCCGCTTCGAGTTCTACGACGCCGCCCGTTCCCCCGATCTGGCGCTGGCCATCGTCACCGCCGACGTCCGTACCTACGCCAACCTGCTGCTGACCATCGGCGTCCGCGCTGAAGGGACCCTGACGACACGATGACCGCTCTCGCCGTCCGTTACACCGCCGCCCGCACCCTGGACACCGCGCCCGCCGAGACCTCCCCGCCGGGCCCGGGCGAGGTCGAACTGGCCCCCGCCTTCGTCGGGATCTGCGGCACCGACCTGCACATCTTCCACGGCGACATGGACACCCGGGTCCGCACGCCCGCCGTCCTCGGACACGAGATGTCCGGCCGCGTCGTCCGCGTCGGCCCCGACGTCGAAGACTGGCAGCCCGGAGACGCCGTCACCGTCATGCCCCTGCGCTGGGACGACACCTGCCCCGCCTGCCGAGCCGGCCACCAGCACATCTGCCGCCACCTCGACTTCATCGGCATCGACTCCCCCGGCGCCATGCAACACCGCTGGACCGTCCCCGCCACCACCCTCCTCCGCCTGCCCCCCACCCTCCCCCTCGACCACGCCGCCCTCGTCGAACCCACCGCCGTCGCCGTCCACGACGTCGGCCGCGCCGGCATACGCGACGGCGACAAGACCGTCGTCGTCGGCGGCGGACCCGTCGGCGTCCTCATCGCCCTCGTCGCCCGAGCCGCCGGAGCCGACGTACGCGTCGTCGAACCCAGCGCCCACCGCCGCGCACTCGCCCGACAACTGGGACTCACCGCCTGGAACCCCGCCGACGACGACGTGACCGAACTGGTCGAGAAGTGGACTGAAGACGCCGGCGCGGACGTCGCGTTCGAGGTGTCCGGCGCCGCAGGCGGCGTGGACACCGCCGTCGACGTCCTCGGCGCGCGCGGCCGGCTCTGCCTGGTCGCGATCCACCCCCGACCCCGTGAGATCAACCTGCACCGCTTCTTCTGGCGCGAACTCACCCTCGTCGGAGCCCGGCTGTACGACCGCTCCGACTTCGAGAAAGCCATCCGCCTGGTCGCCGACCGCACCATCCCCGCCGAACAGCTGATCAGCAAGGTCGTGCCCCTCACCGAAGCACCCGCCGCATTCGAAGCACTGGAAGGCGGCGGCGACGTCATGAAGATCCTCGTCGACTGCACCACCGACACCGCCGACGACGCCGACGCAGCTCAGGGAGCCGCCGTATGAACGCCTTCGACCTCACCGGCAGGCTCGCCGTGGTCACCGGAGCCCGCCGCGGCATCGGACGGGCCATGGCCCGCGCACTCGCCCGGGCCGGCGCCGACGTCATCGGCGTCAGCGCCTCCCTGGAGGAGACAGGCAGCGACGTGGAGAAGGACGTCACCGCCGCGGGCCGCACCTTCGAGGCGATCCGCACCGACTTCGCCGACCCCCACGCCGTCCACGCCCTCGGCGCCGACCTCGCCGCACGCGAACGGCCGGTCGACATCCTCGTCAACAACGCCGGCACCATCCGCCGCGCCCCCGCCGCCCAGCACACCGACACCGACTGGGACACCGTCCTCCAGGTCAACCTCACCGCCCAGTTCGCCCTCACCCGCGCGGTCGGCACGACCATGGTCGCCCGCGGCCGCGGCAAAGTCGTCTTCACCGCCTCGCTCCTCAGCTACCAGGGCGGCATCACCGTGCCCGGCTACACCGCCGCCAAGCACGGCATCGCCGGACTGACCAAGGCCCTCGCCAACGAATGGGCCCCGCACGGAGTCAACGTCAACGCTCTCGCCCCCGGCTACATCGCCACCGACAACACCCAGGCCCTCCAGAACGACCCCGCCCGCAGCAACGCCATCCTCGACCGCATCCCCGCCGGACGATGGGGCAACGCCGACGACCTCGCCGGCGCCACCGTCTTCCTCGCCTCCGACGCCGCCGCCTACATCCACGGCGCCATCCTCCCCGTCGACGGCGGATGGCTCGGCCGATGAACGCCGGCCACCCCATCCCCGGTCCCGCCTCCGTCCTGGCCGGTGCACGGGTGATGCCCGTGCTGACCATCCCGTCCCCGACGATGGCGGCCCCGCTGGCCGAGGCGCTCGTCGCCGGCGGCGCCCGGTGCGCCGAGGTCACCTTCCGCACCCCGGACGCCGAGCAGGCGCTCGAGGCGATGGCCGCCCACGGCGGACTCACCGTCGGCGCCGGCACGGTTCTCACCCCCGGACAGGTGGAGCGGGCCGTCGCGGCGGGCGCCCGCTTCGTCGTCTCACCCGGCTTCGACGAACAAGTGGTCTCCAGATGCGCCGAGTTGGGTGTCTCCGTGATACCGGGTATCGCCACCGCCACCGAGCTGATGCGCGCCCTTCGCGCGGGCCTGGACACCGTGAAGCTGTTCCCCGCCGAACCGCTCGGAGGCCTCTCCACCCTCCGGGCGCTCGCCGCGCCGTTCCCCGGGACGCGCTTCATCCCGACGGGCGGCATCCGCGCCGCCCACCTGGCCGCCTACCTCGCCGACCCGTCGGTCCTCGCGGTCGGCGGCACCTGGCTCGCGACTCCCGCTCATCTCGAGCGGGGCGACTACGAGGAGATCCGCCGGCTCACCGCCGAGGCCGTGGCGAGGAGCACGTCATGACCGACGTGGTGGCCCTCGGCGAGGTGATGCTGCGCTTCGACCCGGGCGAGGGACGCATCCGCACGTGCCGGACCTTCCAGGTGTGGGAGGGCGGCGGCGAGTACAACGTCGTACGGGGTCTGCGGCGCTGCTTCGGACTCCGTACCGCCGTCGTGACGGCTCTCGTCGACAACGCCGTGGGCCGGCTCGTCGAGGACCTGATCCTCCAGGGCGGTGTGGACGCCTCCCTGATCCGGTGGACACCGGACGACGGGATCGGACGCACCGCCCGCAACGGACTCAACTTCGTCGAACGCGGCTACGGCATCCGCGGCGCCCTCGGTGTCAGCGACCGCGCCCATACCGCCGTCTCCCAGCTGCGCAAGGGCGACGTGGACTGGGACGCCGTGTTCTCCGCCGGCGTGCGCTGGTTCCACACCGGCGGTGTCTTCGCCGGCCTGTCCGACACCACCGTCGACGTCGCCGACGAGGCGATGGCGGCCGCCCGCCGCCACGGTGTCACCGTGTCCTACGACCCCAACTACCGCCCGAGCCTGTGGAGCGGCCGGGGCGGCCCGGACCGGGCCCGCGAGGTGGACCTTCGCCTCGCCCGGCACGCGGACGTGGTGGTGGGCGCGCTGGGTCTGGCGGGCCCGCGGCCCGGTGCCGTGCGGGTTCCGGCCGGCGAGGTACCGGACGCGCTCGCGGGAGTGGCCGGACTGGTCCCGTCGGCCCGGGTGCTGGCGACGACACTGCGGGAGGTGCCCTCGGCCGGGGTCAACGACTGGTCCTCGGCCGCCTGGTCCGCCGACACCGGTGTCGTCACCGGTCCCCTGATGCCCGGACTGCACGTCCTGGACCGCATCGGATCCGGCGACGGGTTCGCCGCCGGCCTGATCCACGGCCTGCTGAGCGGTGACGAGTCCTGGCCCGGCCCGTTGACCGCCGCCATGCTGGAGCGGGCCCTGGCGTACGGCACCGCGCACGGCGCGCTCACGATGACCACCCCCGGGGACGTCTCCATGGTCTCGCTCGCCGAGGTCCATGCGCTGATGGAGGGCGGCTCGGCCGCCGTCAGACGCTGACCGGGCGCCCGACGGCCCCGCCCCACCCGTACTCGCGAGGAGCACAGTTGACACATCAGAGCATCGGACGCCGGACCATCTCGAACACCCCCGTGGAGCTCACCGGGCTCGGCTTCGGGGCGTCCGTCATCGGCAACCTCTACCGGGTCACCCCGGCCGACGACGCGGCCGCCGCCGTCGAGGCCGCCTGGGACGCCGGCATCCGCTACTTCGACACGGCGCCGCACTACGGGCTGGGCCTCTCCGAACAACGCCTGGGCGCGGCCCTGCGGCACCGCCCCCGCACCGAGTACACCGTCTCCTCCAAGGTCGGGCGGCTGCTCGTGCCCAACGAGCGTCCCCGGGGCGTGGACAGCGAGGGCTTCGTCGTACGGGACGACCTGCGTCGCGAGTGGGACTTCAGCCGCGACGGCGTGCTGCGGTCCATCGAGGACACCCTGCACCGCACCGGACTGGACCGCCTCGACGTCGTCTACCTGCACGACCCGGACGACCACTGGCGGCAGGCCGCGGACGAAGCCCTTCCCACCCTCGCCGACCTGCGCGACCAGGGAGTCATCGGCGCGATCGGCGCCGGCATGAACCAGTCGGCCATGCTCGCCCGCTTCCTGCGCGAGACCGCCGCCGACGTCGTCATGCTCGCCGGCCGCTACACCCTCCTCGACCAGTCCGCCCTCGACGACGTCCTGCCCGCCGCGCAGGAACACGGCAAGAGCGTCGTCGCGGTCGGCGTCTTCAACTCCGGTCTCCTCTCCCGCGACCACCCCGCCGACGGCATGAAGTACGACTACCGGGACGCCCCGCCCGCCCTCGTCGCCCGCGCCCGCGCCATCGCCGACGTCTGCACCGCCCACGGCACCACCCTCCCCGCCGCCGCCATCGCCTTCCCCCGCACTCACCCCGACGTCGTCAACGTCACCCTCGGCATGCGCAGCCCCGACCAGGTCGCACGCAACGCCGAACTCCACCGGCGACCCGTCCCCGAAACCCTGTGGGACGACCTCCGCGTCCAGGGCCTGATCAGGTCCGACGTGCCCGGGGCCACCGGTCGTGCAGGGAGTGCGCGGTGTCCCTGACGGACAAGGCCATCGAGCAGATCCGTGAGCTGATCCGCACCGGGGCCCTGCCCCCGGGGTCGAAGCTGCCCCCGGAACCGGACCTGGCCGCACAACTCGGGCTGTCCCGCAACCTCGCCCGCGAAGCGGTCAAGGCCCTGTCCGTCGCGCGGGTCCTCGAGATCCGCAGGGGCGACGGCACCTACGTCACCAGCCTGCACCCCAGTCTGCTGCTGGAGGGGCTCGGCGGGGCGGTGGAACTCCTCCAGAGCGACGCGGCGGCGCTCCAGGATCTGATGGAGGTGCGGCGGCTTCTCGAGCCCATGGCCACCGCGCTCGCGGCCACCCGGATCACCGATGCCCAACTGGCGCAGCTCGAAGGCCACTTGGAGGCGATGCGTGAGGCCCGCGACGACGTCGAGCGACTCAACGCGCATGACGCCGCCTTCCACCGTGCCGTCGTCGCCGCCACCGGCAACGAGACCCTGCTCACCCTGCTGGAGAGCGTCTCAGGCCGCACCCTGCGCGCCCGCATCTGGCGTGGACGGACGGACGCCCGGTCGGCGGGCCGCACCCTGGCCGAGCACGAGGCGATCCACCGGGCGCTGTGCACCCGCGACGCCGCCCTCAGTCAGGCCGCCGCGCTGCTGCACGTGAGCACCACCGAGCGATGGCTCAAGGAGCACCTGCGCACCAACGGGCCGCCGGTCACCGCGGCGCCTGCGCAGCTCCTGCGCACCGGCACGGCGGACGTCGCCCCCGGGCGGCGCGGCCCGGGGCGACGGGGAACCGGCCCAGGATGACGGGCCTGGACGCGGCGGCCTCTGCGGCTACGGCTGCGGCTGCGGCTGCGGCCCGCACTCGTCGAGCTGGTCCACCGGCTGCGCCGGGTGCACATGGGCTGCATCGGTGACGACGTTTCCGTAACGGTCCGCCGGTGACGTCGATGACGGGAGCGCCTACCGTCCGACGTGCGACGCATGGGCGACAGTGATCCGGGGGACTCCGGAGTCACGGTGTCCCCCGCCGCCGGTGCGGCTGGGCCGGCGCCGTGTGAACGAGAACGACGAGAACAACGAGCACGAGGAGCAGTCGTGAACGGTCCCGAGCCCCTCGCCCTGCAGCGGGAGATCGCCAGGGAACTCCAGGTCGCCGAGAACTTCGAGGTCGAGGCGGAGATCGAGCACCGGGTGGCCTTCCTCGCGGAACAGCTGACCTCCACCGGGCTGTCCTCCCTCGTGCTCGGCATCAGCGGCGGCGTCGACTCCACGACCGCCGGCAGGCTCTGCCAGCTCGCGGTCGAGCGGGCCCGGGAGGGCGGGCACGACGCGCGGTTCTACGCGATGCGGCTGCCCTACGGAGTTCAGGCCGACGAGCACCACGCCCAGCTGGCCCTTTCCTTCATCAGCCCCGACCGGGTGCTGACGGTGGACGTCAAACCCGCGAGCGACGCCGCGCTCGAGGCCCTGCGCGCCACCGACGTCACCTTCCGGGACGCCGGCCACGAGGACTTCGTGCACGGCAACATCAAGGCCCGGCAGCGCATGATCGTCCAGTACGCGGTGGCCGGCGCGCACCACGGCCTGGTCGTCGGCACCGATCACGCCGCCGAGGCGGTCTCCGGCTTCTTCACCAAGTTCGGCGACGGCGCGGCCGACCTCGTCCCGCTGTCCGGCCTGACCAAACGCCGGGTGCGGGCCGTGGCGGACGCGTTGGGAGCGCCCGCGGAGCTGGTCCGCAAGGTTCCCACCGCCGACCTGGAGACCCTCGACCCGGGCAAGGCGGACGAGGACGCGCTGGGCGTCGCCTACGACGAGATCGACGACTTCCTGGAGGGCAGGCCCGTCACGGAGCGCGTCTTCGAGACGGTCGTCCGCCGCTATCACCTCACGGACCACAAGCGGCGCCTGCCCATCGCCCCGTAGCCCGCCGAGGTGCGCCGCCGGCCGGCCCGTGCCGAAGGTCCCGGTCCGGGGCGGGCCGGGGAATGTGGCCGGCCCAGTCCAGGATCTGCACCGCGGCTCCCGCGGCCTCCAGTCCCCGGCAGTGGGCGTGGTGCCGGCGGGCGATGCCGTCCAGGTCGAGGTGGGCGCCGAAGGCGGGATGGGCCGCGAGACGGCGCGCGTAGGACCACAGGTGCGGATGCTCGGCGATGCGGTGGACGGCGGCCGCGTCCAGGTGCAGGCGGTGAACGGTGTCGAGCTGCACCAGGGTGACCCACAGCTGCACATCGGCGGCGGTGACGGCGTCGCCGAGGACGAACTGCCGGTCGGCGAGCCGCCATTCGAGCGAGCCGAGGACGCGCAGCAGTGAGCCGAGCGCGCTCTGCCGTTCCGCCGCGTCGCCGCCGGCCTGTCCCGCCCGCTGGGCGGCTTCGTTGATGCGCCGCTCGCAGAGGCGGGCGACGGCCTCGATCTCCTCCTCCGCGCCGCGGGGGTGAAGGGCGGGCCGGGCAACGCCGTTGCCGTCGAAGTGGCCGACGAGGTCGCGGAGGATGTCCGGGGCGTGGGCGCTGACGATCCGTCCGCTCCAGTCGTCGCTCAGGACGGGCGCGGCGGCCGGCCCGGGGTGCCGGTGTGAACTGGCCTCGTACAGCGGGCGCAGAGCGGAGTGTCCGCCGTCGGGGCTGTCGGGCACGGCGGGGAGCGGGACCACCGGGAGCGTCTGCTCCAGTCCGAGGAGGCTGTGCGTCACGGCGATCTGCAGACAGTGCGGGCAGGAGGGCGAGAGGTGGAGGCGGTAGCGGCGTGGCGCCGCGTAGTAACCGCTGCCGGCATGGCAGCCGATCCTGCCCCGCAGCGGCGGGGCGACGGCGAGGGACGGCGCGGTGGGCAGGGGTGCGGCGGGCATGGGTCTCCCTGGGTCCGGGGCCGGCTTCTGGTTCTCAGAAGTGCGACGGGGCAGCGCACGTGGGGCTGAAGGGCGCGCGGCGGCGTCGGCGCGCGCCCGTTCTCGGCGGGAGTGCGGCGCGGGTGAGCGCCGGCGGTTCAGCGCAGTGGGCTCGTCGCGCTGCAGACCCGCAGGAGGTCGATGTGGCGGCGGGAGGTCAGCAGGAGCGGCGGTCGGCCCACGCGTTCGGCGCGGTCGGCGGGTGACTCCGCACGATGCTCCGCACGACGCTCCATCTGTTCCCTACCCGTTCACTAGGAATCTCTCCTCCGGAGTGTCGGGCGGCCAACGCGCCCCGTCAAGGGGGCCGTACACCGTCTCACCAGCTGTCTCACGTCGTGGGAGCAGAGCGGTTCCGGCCGCTCACCGCGCCGCTGTGCTCTTCTCCGGTCGCCCGACGCCGGACCGGCGATCGGCGGAGGCGGAGGCGGAGGCGGAGGTGCTCATCCGGCGGCCGCCAGAAGGGCGGTGCGGCTGCCGAGCGCATGGGAGAACTGATCGACGACCTGGGCCAGGCTCTCACCCGTGGCCGGTGTGACGGTCAGGGTCCCGTCGTCGGCCACGGCGATGTCCTTGTCGAGCGTGAACCAGCCCTGGACGACATGGGCTGCGCCCATGGAACTGAGCACCGGGCGCAGGGCGTAGTCGATCGCCAGGACGTGGGCCGCGCTTCCGCCCGTCGCCAGGGGCAGGACGGTCTTGCCGGCCAGGGCGTACTGCGGCAGCAGATCCAGCAGGGACTTGAGGAGCCCGGAGTAGGCGGCCTTGTAGACGGGCGTGCCGATCACCACACCGTCGGCGCGGTCGAACAACTCGGTCGCCGCGACGATCGCCGGATGCCGGAAGTCGGCGCCGAGGAGCGCCTCGGCGGGGATGGTCCGGACGTCCAGGGGGATCACGTCATGCCCCTGTGCGGTCAGCCGCCGGTCCAGGTGGCGCAGCAGGCGGGCGGTGCGGGAGGCGGGGGACGGACTTCCGGAGACGGACAGGACGGTGGCCATGGCGGACCCTTCGCGAGCACGAGGCGGGAGTGGAGCGTGGTGGGCATGAAGCGTGGGGCGTGGTGGGGGGTGGAGCGTGGCGGGGGGCGAGTGTGCGGCGGCGTTTCGCGACGCGCGGCGGCGCCCCCGGAAGCGGCACGGGCGGGGTGTGGCCGGTCGTCAGACAGAGGGCGCGCGCCTCGGGTCGGAGGCGTCCGGCGCCGAAGCAGATCCACCGGTGGCCGCGGGCGGCTGCCTCGCGCTCGAGTTCGGCGACGACGCCTCAGGCCGGACCGCGCCGCCGGTGCGTGTCAGGTGTCGCGGACCGATCGGCGGGCGGAGGCGGGACGTTGTGCCGGCGCATGCGCACGACGGGACCGCGCGGGGAGGCACTCGGCCCGTGACGGGGTCACCGCGAGAGGGAGGGGCCGGTCAGACGGCCCACTGCCGTGTCAGGCGCAACACGCCGCGGACCACACGCGACCGAAGTCGATGTGGTCGCGGGTGACCAGGCGCTGCTCGGCGTTCATGCGGTCAATTGAGCAGGACATCTCGCATCCCGTCAACCACCGCCCGGATGCCGGACCTGCGCCTCGCCGTGGCTTTCGAGGTGTCCGTCGGGCAGCCTTCCCTATATTTCCTATCGGATAACTAGGAAAGCATTGACGGCCCGCCCGCGGGATGCGCAGGATGATGCACATGCCACCCATGCACGACGTGAGCCGCGCGCCCTGGACGGTTCCGCTCCGTGCATGCCCCCGACAGCCCAGCACCACCACGCGGACGTGATGCCCGCGGCCTGTCGCCGCATCCGCCGCCGACCTTGAGGAGAGCGTCGTCATGGGCGTTGCCACCGCGCCGTCCGCACCCGTCTCGCCGCACCATGGGACCGCGCAGGGCCGTGCGCACTGGCTGCGCGTGGCCCGCGAGACGGCGGACGACCTGGCCACGGACGCGGTGACCAGGGAGCAGGCGGGCAAGGTCCCGTTCGACGAGGTGTCGCGACTGCGCGAGGCGGGGCTGCTGGCGCTCCTGGTCCCGGCCGGGCAGGCAGGCGGCGGCGCGGACTGGAGCACGGCCTACGCGGTGGTCCGGGAGATCGCCGCCGCCGACGGCGCGATCGCCCAACTCCTCGGGTGTCACTACTTCCTGGGATGGATCACCCGGTCGCTCACCGAGCCCGGTCGCGCCGCCCTGGTCGAGCGGCAGTCCGTGGCGGAGGGCTGGTGCTGGGGCGGCGGCCTCGCCCGCCGGGATCCGTCTCCGACGCTGACCAGGACAGCCCAGGGGCTCGTACTGGACGGCCGTCAGAGCTACTCCTCGGGGATTCTGGTCGCCGACCGCATCGCCGTGCGTGCGGTGCGCTCGGACACCGGCGAACCGCTCGCCGTCGTCGTCGACCCGACCGACCACCGGGTGCGCATCGACGGCGACGCCGGGGCCTTCGGCCAGCGACTCGCGGCCGGCGGCGCCGTGGAGTTCGACGCCGTGCCGGTCGCCCCCGTCGACGTGCTCGGCTCCCTGTCAGCCGACGAGGACGTCCTGTCTCCCGCGCTCGCGCTCGCCTCGCCGGTCGGACGCCTCCTCTCCGTCCAGCTCCTGCTCGGCATGACCGAGGGAGTGCTCGCCGAGGCCCGGGAGTACCGCAGCGCGGGTCACGCCCCCTGGCACCCCGCCTGGCCCACGGGCTCCTCCCAGGACCCGCATGTACTGACCGCGTACGGAGAACTGACCGTCCTCGCCCGCTCCGCCTCCGCGCTCGCCGGGCAGGCGCTCTCGGCCGTGGAGGGGGCACTCGCACGCGGCGCGGACCTGTCCTACGACGAGTGCGCGGAGGCGTCCGTCCTGGTGGCCGTGGCCGAAGCCGCCGCCTCCCGGGCAGCACAGGAGTCCACCACCCGCGCCCTGGACATCATCGGCGCCCGCTCCGCGTCCTCGCGTCTGGGCTTCGACCGCTTCTGGCGCAACGCACGGGCCCACACACTGTACGAGCCCCCGTCCCACCGTCTGCGCGATGTCGGGGACTACTTCCTGAACGGCGCCCACCCTCCGTTCGTGCTGCCCGCCTGACCTGCGGACTCAGGCCCGGAACGAGGACGGCGGAACCCCGCCCGGAAGGCGTCGTCCCACTAGGTGAGATAGAGCTGTCCATCATACGAACGCCCCCTTGGGAGAAGCGCGCGCTTCTGCCACGATCCCTATCAGCCAGGTAGGAATACTAGGGATCAGGGGGTGGCCATGAGTTCGTTCGACCGCACCGGCCGGGCGCTGCCCCTGCTGACCTCGCGCCGCCACATCGACTTCGGCCGCACCTCCAGCGCCTTCTGTCGCCCCGTCTGACGCCACAGCAGCTGCATTCCCACCCTCACCAGCGCTGAACTCCCGTCCGGCCGCCGCACCAGGCGCCCGACACCCCCGGCCGGCCGCTCCCCCACTCGCCCGCGCTCCGTCGCCCGGCCCGCCACGGCTTCTCCGCCGTCGGCGGCCGAGGTGCGGCGCGCCGGTGCACGCGGAAGGCCGTCGTCCCGACCCGCCCTTCACGCTCCGCTCTCCGTTTCCCTGAAAGGACACTGCCGTGTCTGCCGCAAGACCGCTCGCCACACTCCGCGCCGTCGCCGCCATCGCCGCCCTGCCTCTCCTGCTCACCGCCTGCGGCTACGGTTCCGAGGCCACCGACGACGGCGGCAAGCAGACCGCGGTGGCGGCGGACGCCAAGAAGCTGTCCGCCGACGAGGTCAGCATCGGCTACTTCCCCAACCTCACACACGCCACCGCTCTGGTGGGCGTCCAGGAGGGCCTGTTCCAGAAGGAGCTCGGCGGCACCAAGATCAAGGCGTCCACCTTCAACGCCGGCCCCTCCGAGATCGAGGCGCTCAACGCCGGCTCCATCGACATCGGCTGGATCGGCCCCTCCCCCTCGATCAACGGCTACACCAAGTCCAAGGGCAAGAACCTGCGCATCATCAGCGGTTCGGCGTCCGGCGGCGTGAAGCTGGTGGTCAACCCCGAGAAGATCAAGACCCTGGACGACGTCAAGGGCAAGAAGATCGCCACCCCGCAGCTCGGCAACACCCAGGACGTCGCGTTCCTCAACTGGATCGCGGAGAAGGGCTGGAAGGTCGACGCGCAGAGCGGCAAGGGCGACGTCTCGGTCGTCCGCACGGACAACAAGATCACCCCGGACGCCTACAAGTCCGGTTCCATAGACGGCGCCTGGGTGCCGGAGCCGACCGCGTCCAAGCTGGTCGCCGAGGGCGCCAAGGTGCTGCTGGACGAGTCGACGCTGTGGCCGAACAACCAGTTCGTGATCACGAACATCATCGTGTCGCAGAAGTTCCTCAAGGATCACCCGGACGTCGTCGAGGCCGTGCTGCGCGGCTCGGTGAAGACCAACGAGTGGATCAACGCCAACCCCGACAAGGCGAAGGCGTCCGCCAACACGGCGCTGGAGAAGCTGTCGGGCAAGGCGCTGCCCGCCGAGGTCCTCGACCCGGCCTGGAAGTCCATCGCCTTCCTCGACGACCCGCTGGCCGCCACGCTCGACACCGAGGCGCAGCACGCCGTCAAGGCCGGTCTGCTGGACCAGCCCGACCTGAAGGGGATCTACGACCTCGCGCCGCTCGACAAGGTCCTCAAGGCGGCGGGCAAGCCCGAGGTCAGCGACGCCGGTCTCGGCGCCGAGTAGCGGAAATCCCCCACAACCGAACAGCTCCCAGGAGGTGACGACCATGGCCACCACGATCGCCCAGGCTGCCGAGACCGCCACGGCGGCGACCCACGCCGCCCGCATCGCGCACGTCTCGAAGTCCTTTCCCGCCCCGGGCGCTCCCGGCGGACATCAGCTCGTACTGGACGACATCACCCTCGATGTCGCGCCCGGCGAGTTCGTCACCCTCCTGGGGGCCTCCGGCTGCGGCAAGTCCACGCTGCTCAACCTGGTCGCGGGACTTGACCGGCCGTCCGCCGGCTCGATCGCCACGGACGGCCGGCCGGCCCTGATGTTCCAGGAACACGCCCTGTTCCCCTGGCTGACCGCGGGCAAGAACATCGAACTCGCCCTCAAGCTGCGGGGGGTCGCCGCACCCGAACGCCGCCAGGAGGCGGAACGGCTCCTGGACCTCGTCCGGCTGCGGGGCGCGCACGGCAAGCGCGTGCACGAACTCTCCGGCGGAATGCGCCAGCGCGTGGCCCTGGCCCGTGCGCTGGCCCAGGACAGCCGACTGCTGCTGATGGACGAGCCGTTCGCGGCCCTCGACGCCATCACCCGGGACGTGCTGCACGACGAACTGACCCGCATCTGGCGCGAGACGGGACTGTCGGTCCTCTTCGTCACGCACAACGTGCGGGAGGCCGTGCGCCTCGCCCAGCGGGTCGTGCTCCTGTCCTCACGGCCGGGGCGCATCGCCCGCGAGTGGACGATCGGCATTCCGCAGCCGCGCCGCATCGAGGACAGCGCGGTCGCCGAGCTGTCAGTCGAGATCACCGAAGAACTGCGTAGGGAGATCCGCCGACATGGCCAGCACTGACACCGGCGTCGCCGTCGACGGGGACGGTCACCCGCAAGCCGGACCCCCCGGGGACCCGCACGACCTGACGGGGCTCGAGGCCGGACTCGACGCGCTGGACGCGGTGCAGACGGGTCGTACGCCGCTGCGCGAGACCCTGCTGCGCAAGGTGCTGCCGCCCGTCACCGCCGTCGTGCTGGTCCTGCTGGTCTGGCAGCTGCTGGTGTGGTTCGAGGTCGCCCCGGACTACAAGCTGCCCTCGCCGGCCGACGTGGGGAGCGAGATCCGCGACGCCTGGGTGCAGGGCACCCTGCTCGACTACATCTGGACCAGCGTGTCGCGCGGGCTGCTCGGCTTCCTGCTGGCGCTCGTCATCGGCACGCCGCTCGGCCTGCTGGTCGCACGGGTGCGGTTCGTCCGGGCCGCCATCG
The DNA here is from genome assembly GCF_052543235.1 of Streptomyces sp. SAS_272. Lineage (NCBI taxonomy): Bacteria > Bacillati > Actinomycetota > Actinomycetes > Kitasatosporales > Streptomycetaceae > Streptomyces > Streptomyces sp. SAS_272. Next base: position 54,969 of record NZ_JBMNDR010000054.1, read on the forward strand.
GCCCCATCCTGTCGGGACTGCAGTCGCTGCCGTCGGTGGCCTGGGTGCCGCCCGCCGTGATCTGGCTCGGGCTGGACGACTCGATGATGTACGCCGTGATCCTGCTCGGCGCGGTGCCGTCCATCGCCAACGGCCTCGTGGCGGGCGTCGACCAGATCCCGCCGCTGTTCCTGCGGGCCGGGCGCACGCTGGGCGCGACCGGGCTGCGCGAGGCCTGGCACATCGTGATGCCGGCGGCGCTCCCCGGCTATCTGGCGGGTCTGAAGCAGGGCTGGGCGTTCGCCTGGCGGTCCCTGATGGCCGCCGAGATCATCGCCTCCTCGCCCGACCTGGGCGTCGGTCTCGGCCAGCTGCTGGAGAACGGCCGCAGCAACTCGAGCATGCCGCAGGTGTTCCTGGCCATCTTCCTGATCCTGCTCGTCGGCATCGCCATCGATCTGCTGATCTTCAGTCCGCTGGAACGGCGGGTCCTGCGCAGCCGGGGTCTGCTGGTGGCCCCCTGACCGGAGGAGGACCTCAGCAGGACCGAGAGAGGTCCGCGAGAGGGACTGCCTCCGGGCGAGAGGGACAGGGGCCGGGACAGGAGCGAGGACAGCGGCACGGACGCAGGCGACGGGCGGGAGCCGCGGCCTCAGTCCGGGCCGGCGCAGAGCTTGTCGCGGGGAACGGGGGAGCTTCCCAGCGTCTGCTGGACCTGGTCGAGATCCGCGAGGAACCGGCCGGGGTCCCTCGTCGCGGCGCTCGCGTAGTCGAGGACGGCCCGGTAGAACGCGGCCGACACGTCGGGCGTCATCGCGTCGGCGGCGCCGAAGCACAAGGTGTAGCCGGAGTGCGGCCGCAGCATCCGGGCTATCCGCTGCTGCACCGAGGTGACGTAGCGGGTGACGTGGCTGTCGGCGGAGAAGGCCGCGCCCGCCTCCTGGTCCACCCACAGCTGCTGGGCGCTCGTCCCGGCGAGGAAGGCGATGAACGCCTCGGCGCCCGGGTTGTCGTCGGTGAACATGCCGACGAAGTCTGCCGAGACCTCCAGCCGACGCGTCGGGGAGGAGGTCACGAAGTCGTGGTCGTGCCCCTTGTCGAAGCCCATGGCGGACAGCGCGCCGTGCGCGAGGGAGCACCTGGGGGGCGTCGTGGTCATTCCCGCGGCCGCCTCGCCGAAGTTACGGACGGTCGCGCCCCGCACGCCGGAGCCCATGAGGGCGCGCCAGGTGGTCCACGCCTCGTCGAGCTGGGGCGAGCTCCACTTCTCGCCGCCGGTCAGCCACTTCGTGTAGAAGTCGGCGCCGGACCGGGCGAGGAGGATGTCCGCGATCCAGTCCGCGCCCGGCCAGCCGGAGGTGGGGCCGGACTCCAGTCCCAGGCACCAGGTCCCGGGGGTGCCGAGATCGGGCGGCGCGGACCGTCCGGTCGCGGGCTTCGCGAACCAGGCGAGGCTCTTGACGTCCACTTTGACGGGCACCGCGTAGACCTCGCCCCGCACCGTGGCCAGCCCGCGGAACGGCTCCAGATAGGCGTCGGTGGGCACGTCGAGCGGCTGCAGTCTCCGCTCCTTCCCGTTCCCCCTCTCCGCGTAGCCGTGGACGGCTCCCACGCTCGGCAGCATGGCGAGGTCGGGCGGCGCCCCGGCCGTCACCGCGGCGTCGAGCTGCTGGGTCAGGGCGCGGGTGACCTGTACGTCCACCTGGATGCCGGTCTCCTTCTCGAACGCCGTCAGTACCGAGTAGAAGGCCTGGAACTCGTCACCGGACCACGGGATCATGATCGTCACCCGGTCGGGCCCGGACCCGCCGCCGCAGCCTGCCGCCGCCAGCAGCAGGCCGAGGACCAGGACACAGCGTGTGAGCCGCGCCGTCAGCGTCTTCCTCATGGGCGCGGGAACCTGTACTCGGAGAGACGGGGGCGGTAGCCGAGGTAGGCGAGCACCGCGGCGACCGCGAGGAGGCCCAGCGTGAGCGTGGTGGTCAGCCAGTGCCCGAGCAGCGGGGTGTGGTGCAGGGCCAGGGTGTCGCGTCGGCTCAGCCGGCTGGCGGTGATCCCGACCGCCGCGGTGGCGGCCAGGGCGACGACCAAGGGCAGGCCGACGAAGCGCCGGAAGCGCCGGGCGACGACGTGACCGGTCGCGAGGACGCACACGAGCATGACGGCCGTCGGCCCTACGAGCAGGGATCGGACGTAGACCGGGTTCAGCCAGCGCGACCCTTTCTGCGCGTCGAGGGCTTCCTTCTGCAGGTCCCCGAGGTCGGTGAGGGAGGCCGTGAGACCGCCCGTGCCCGGGATCCACTCCCCCGTCCGCGGGTCCTTCGCCCGTGGCGCGGTGAGCGCCAGCCGGGCGGAGTCGAGTGTGCCGGGACCGCTGCGGGCGTAGTCGCGCACCGCGGTGTTGGCCAGTTGCAGGCAGGTGGTCAACTGGCTCTGGACGTACTCGAACTGGGTGCGTCCCCGGTTGCCCGCCGCGTTGCCCTCGGCCGCCGAGGTGACGAGGGTGTTCACCCGCGCGGTGTCGTTGGCGAACTCCGTGCCCGTGCCGATCAGTGTGACCTGCCGGGTGGCGGCGACCTTCGCGAGCGCCGCCTCCGCCGCCACGGCCGTCCCGCGTGCCTGCTCGATGTCCTCGACCGCGGCCTCGGTGCGTCGGGCGGCGGCCATCTGTTCGCCGGCCTGGGCCGACACCAGCAGGTAGAGCAGCGCCGTGGCCGCCACCATGGCGAGGACGGCCGCCCTGAGCCACCGCAGCACTCTGACGGGGTGGATCGCACGAGCCCGTCGGCGCCCGTCGGCGGCTCGCTCGCGGAAGGACCGTCGGGTCCGGCCGGCCGTGGCGCTCACGGGGCGTCCACCGGCCCGCCGTCCGGCTCGTCCGCCGGCGTGTCGAGGCGGTGGCCGCACTCCTCGCAGAACGTCGCCGATCGCGCCGACGGCGTCGTTGCGCACCGGGGACAGCGGCGGACGGCGTCGTCGCCCGAGGGCGGTAAGCGCACCGCGTCGACGGGCGGGGCCGCGGTCTTGGTGGAGTCGAGTCCCAGTCGCTGCACCTGTCCGCGGGAGACGTCGCGGCGCAGATGCGGCAGGTCGTCGGGGCCGGTGACCGACACCGAGCGCAGCAGCCGCAGGCGCGCGGTGTCGCGCAGTTCCGCGGCGAGCCGTATCGCGATGCGCAGTTCCCGGTCGGCGCGTTCGTGCCGCCCGTTCTGCCAGGCGTCCGCGCAGGCCCGCATCGCCATGCCCAGCTCGTGCTCGTTCTCCACGCGGGTGAGGTCGGCGGACGGCGGGACGGCGAACCCCGGTGTCCCGCGCCGCCGTACGACCATGGCCCGGGGCTCGCTGCACGGCACGCGTGTCCCGTCGATCTGTTCGGCGTACAACGTGACGCGGGCGGCGCGCAGGTCCTCCTCGACGGTCAGCGCGTCGGGGTCGAAGCGCAGGGACACCTGGTACTGGCGGGTTTCCGGCGGCCACGATCCGAGGGGTACGTGGATCTCGTCGCCATGCTGTCCACGGGCCGTCAGCTCCGCCTCCACGGGGCGGGTCTGGCGGACGAATCCCAGCCGGAACCGGCTGTTGAGGCGCAGGCCCAGGTAGACCCGGGGCACGACGATGCGCTGGGCCTGCCGCATGGTCCGGGTGAAGTCCTGTGCGAGGTCGGAGGCGGTGACGACGGCTTCCGCGCTTCCGTGCAGTGCCTGGGTGATCCTCAGAAGTTCCGCGTAGTTCCAGTCCTCGCCCAGCCCCCGCGCGTCGCAGACGAACCGGTCGGTGCACGCCGCCAGGACGCCGTCCAGTTGTTCGGGTGTCTCGTGCTCGTCCTTGCCGTCCGTGTAGAGCACCGCGTGGCGGACGACGCCGGGCGAGGACACCGACGCGAAGAGGCGGTCCGCGCAGGCCAGCCAGCGTCCGATCGCCGTGCCGCCCTCGGCCAGCTGGCCGATGATCCGGCTCTTGGCCTCCTGCCGGGTGTCGGCGTCGACCGATGCGAGGCCGCCGTCGGCGGGGAAGACGACCTCGGCCTCGTGATGGCCCGCGACGATTCCGAGGAGGGTCCCCTCCCGCAGGGCGTCGACGGCCGCGCACATGGCGCGTTTGGCCTCGTCCAGCTTGCCGTGGCCGGCCATGGACAGCGACCTGTCCATGATGAGGACTTCCGCGCTCTGCGTCCGCGTCGCGCGCCCGGCGGCCGGGCGGGCCCGGACCGTGACGAGGGCGTCGGCGCGCGTCTCGTCGTGGGCCAGGTCGGCAGGTGCGTCCACGTCCACTTCGAAGCTGAGCCCTGTCAACGGCGGCCTGTCCCCCACCGGCACCACCCGACTGTGTCCCGTGTGTCCCGTGTGTCCCCGGGATGCCTGCGCATCTCCGTATGCCCGTGCGTAGCGAGTCAGGAGCTTAGCGTTTCCGGCCCCGCTTCGACATGGGAACGACCGGTTCGCCGGCGAAGCGCCGGCCACCTCCAGTCCAGCGCCGGGCGAAGCCGGTTCGCCAGGTCCACCAGGGCCACGTAGGCGCGCTCGGTGGGAGCGTGCGCGCCCAGCCCGCGGACCGCTTCGGACAGCCTCAGCCGGTCGTGGGTGCGCAGGAACTCGGCGTACTGGATCTCCGCCTCGAGAGCGGAGGCCGCGGCGTCGTCCACATGGAGACCGTCCAACGCCGCGCGGGCTCCTGCCAGGTCGTCGTGCGTCGGCGGGGCGGGCGGCGTCTGCCGCACGGGGACGGTGACCAGCAGTCGGATGGCCGCGACGCGCGCCTCGCGCTCGTAGCGGAACTCCTGGGTGAGCCGTTCCGCGGTGGCCACCGCCTCCGCGCGCCGGCCGGACAGCAGGTGCACCCTGGCCAGCCCGAATCCGGCCGCGCCGAGCGCGGGCGTGGTGTCGAAGACGGTGCCGTAGTGCGAGCGGGCGACCTGGTGGTCGTCGCGGAACTCGGCGCACAGGCCGAGGGCGAGCTGTGGGATCAGCTCCCCCGGCAGGGCTCGCCGCACCTCGGCGAAGTGGCCGGCGGCCCTGGGCACGTCCTCGCGGGCCAGCGCGATCAGGCCGGAATACCAGGCGTGCAGCCAGTGCCAGTCGGGCAGCCCCGCGTGCGTGAGCGCCTGTGCGGCCCGGGTGACGTCACTGCGGCGCAGTGCCAGCCGGCTCTCGGCCAGCGCGTTCCCGGCCGCGTCCCCGATGCGCGGATCGTCGGGGTCGGACAGGGGTGTGGGGAGGGCGCCCGCCATGTCGCGGGGGCCCGGGCAGGAGAACGGCTCGGGCATGGTCAGCAGGGCGTCCCCGGTCGCTGTCGCCCGGACCCAGTGGTCGAGGGGACGCGCCCTGCCCAGCCCACCGTGCAGAGGCTCGGTCATCGAGCCGAACAGCGCCGACGGCCGGGCCACCTGCCGGCCTGCCGGCGGCGCCGCCACGATCTGCCGGACCACTCCGCTGAGCTGCTCGCCGAACTGGCGTGCCGAAACGAATCTCCGCGCGGGCACGGCGACGTCAGTGGCGCGGTCCAGCAGCAGCATCAGCGAGTCCACCCCCGGCGCCGCCCGGTCGGCGCCGTGCGAGCGGCACACCTCCCGCAGGGTCATGCCGAGGCCGTACAGGTCGAATCCGGGGGTGGGCTTCACATGCTCGGGGTCGCCCTCGGGCGGTGCGTACGCCTTGGTGTAGGCGACGATCGGCCCGGCCTCCTCCTGGGAGCGCACGGCGCCGAAGTCGATGAGCCGCACCCGGTCCAGCGGCGGGGCGGAGCCGGCGGAGCCCTCCTCCCGGAACCGGATGACGTTCAGGGGTTTGACGTCGCAGTGCAGCAGCCCTCTGGCGTGCAGGTAGTCGAGCGCCTGGAGGATGCGGACGCCGTGCGCGAGGAGCGTCTCGAGCCGGTCTCCGTCGCGCGCCGACAGGGGGACGCCCGGCATGTACTCGAGCACGAGGTGGGGTCCCTCGGGTTCGTAGCCGAGGATGCGGACGATGCTGTCGTGCCGGAGCCCGACCAGCACGTCCCGCTCGTGCTCGGCCGTTCTGGCCACCGACCGGTTCAACGCCTTGAGGACGACCTGCGTCTCGAGGTTGCGGTCGTGGGCGAGATACGCGGCGCCGTAGGCCCCCGAACCGAGGACCCGCTCGACGTCGTAGCGTCCGGCGATGGTGAGGCCGTGCGGCTGGGCGAAGTCGAAGCGGGTTCCGCAGTCGGCGCAGAAGCCCGCGGTGCGGCCGGGCTGCCCGCCGTGCCCTCGGCCCACCGGCTGGCCGCAGACGGGGTTCGCGCAGAACCGGTGTTCCTCGGCGACCGGGCCCGCCACGGGAGGCGGCGGCTCGGGGAGGTCGGCGCCGGGACCGGAGTCGATCAGGCCGAGGCCGTACCAGGGGTCCGGGCGCACCTGCGCCACTCCGACGCTGACGCCCCGCGGCGATCCGGCACGCTGTTCCCGGACCACGGCGGCGGGTGGGGCGGCGCGTCCCGGCGGCAACGGGCGCCGGTCGCACAGCGGGCAGAACCCGTCGTCGTCGATCTCGCCCAGGCCGCAGTCGGGGCGGTTGCACCTCGGCAAGGCGTCACCCTTCGTCGATCCGTCGGTTGACCTCGGCGGTGTGGAGCCGGACCAGCCTGCGGGCGGCCGCGAGGTCGACCGGCACGGTCTGCAGGGCGCGGGCCGCGGGGGCGTGCAGCTCGGCGAGCCGCCGGTCCTCCTCCCCGAAGAACCGCGCCGCGCGCACCCGGTGCAGTTCGAGGCTCGTGGCGAGGTCGGCGTGGTCCTCGGCCAGCCGCCGCAGCGCCCGGTCGAAGGCGGCGACCTCGGCGCGGGCTTCGAGGGCGCGGTCGTGGACCGCGGTGAGCTCGGGGTTGGGCTCGGTGGTCCGGGCGACGGCCAGCCGGATCCGCAGGCGGGGCGCGACGCTGCGCGGCGGGCGGGGCGCACCGAAGAACTTCCCGCCCCACCGCGCCCACAGCCGTCCCGCCGCGTCCTCCTCGGCGGCGAGCTGTCCGACCGCCGTCTGCGCCTGGGCGGAGGTCACGCTCGCGGAGGCCGGTCCGGCGACGGGCGCCGGGTCGAGGGACACGTCGTGGGGGAGGTCCTCCGGGGGGCGGTCCTCGAAGCCCAGGACCAGCCGCATGCCGCTCGACCGGGCCCGGCGAGCCAGCGGCCCCAGCAGATCCCGTACGAGTCCCTCCGGGTCCGCGGCCCGATCGACGCGGCCCACCACCAGGCATGCGGGAGGCCGGCGACGCGCCAGCCGGCGCACCACGTCCCGGTCGTCCTCCGCGCGCAGCCCGAACCGGCCCGTCAGGTACCGGCGCACCTCGGCGACGGACCTGCCGCAGGCGTCGTACGCCGCGTCGATGGAGCCGAGTCCCAGAACGGTGTCCCCGGGGGCGCCGGTCAGCTCGGCGTCGGACACGGTCGCGCGGGCCGCCGGGTCGGCCGTGCGCACCAGACGCACCAGCCACGAGGAGCCCGCGCCGACCGAGGCGTCGGTGCCGACGGCCACGGTGCCGGACCAGCCGCCGTCGAGCAGCCGGGTGAGCTCCTGGGTGAGCGCGAGGCGCAGCGGGTCGTGCAGCACGTCCTGCGGCAACTCACCGCCGGAGGGGCCGAGTTCGTCGGTTCGGTGGCCGCCGGTGAACTCCTTGATGGCCGGCAGGTACGTCAGCAGCGTCTCGGTCGGCAGCATCCAGGCCGCCCGGGCGTCGCCGTTGACGTAGTCGGCCACCACGATGCCGATGACTCTGCCCCTGAACTCACCGTCCAGCGCGATGACTCCGGCGCCGGAATAGCCCGCCTCGATCCACGGGTCGCCGGCGCGGATCTGCCGCAGCAGACCCCATTCGCCCTCCCGGCCGCCGGAACCCGCCAATTCGGCGTCCGTCGCTATGCCGTAGGGCTCGGCCTGCGGAAAGCCGTACACCCGCACCCTGCCGCCGGAGATCGGCACCTTCCACAGGGTGGTCCTGGTCGCGCAGTCGACCGGCTCGTCGAGTGCGAGCAGTGCCACGTCGCCGCGCCGTGTGCCGTGTTCGTGCACCCACGACCCGGGGGCCACGCGCGCGGTGCGCGTCCACTCCGGACTGCACGCCACACTCCTGATCCGCATGCAGGACGCCGTGCCCTGCGGCTGCGCTCCCGCGTAGCGCACGACATGCGCGCAGGTCAGCACGTGCCGGTCGTCGAGCAGCACCCCGGCACCACAGGGAGCCCCACGCTCGTCGTCCACCCTCACCCGCCACGCGTTCTCGCTGTGGTGATGCAGCGCCATCCCTCAACAGTATGACAACTCCCGCCTCATGGGCCCGAGATGACCCGAACGGGGTACCGCCCCGGCACGGGCGCGGACCGTGCTCCGGTGCAGCGGGGCAGCCGGTGCGCCCCAGGTTCAGGGGCGCCCGATCGGTCGGACGGGACTTGCTGCTCGCGCCGGATCGGGCCTCGGCCGCCGGCGGCCGAGGCGGCGAACCGGTCAGGATGCCCGCGCCGGCAAATAAGAAACAGATAAAGATCGGGGCATGCAGGGCGTGGAGCGGGGCACACGGCGTGACGGAGGTTGATAACCATGGTTCCCTTGCTGCTGGTTCTTCTGCTCGCCCTGATCCTCTTCGGCGCCGGGTTCGCCCTCAAGGCGCTGTGGTGGATCGCCGTGATCGTCCTGGTGGTCTGGCTGGTCGGCTTCTTCGCCCGCTCGACCGGAGCAGGCGGGACACGGGGCCGCTGGTACCGCTGGTAGAGCGGCACACGTCGGCAGACACGACGTGACATGTGGGTGGGGCGCACCGG
>NZ_JBMNDR010000055.1:0-61038 GCF_052543235.1 Streptomyces sp. SAS_272
GTGAGATCGCCTCGCGCCATGACTGACGGCCTATCAAGAACAGACCTCGGCGCGCAGGCGATCTCCCGAACTCGTGATCCGAACGCCAGACAGGACCTAAAGGGCGTCCTCGACGCCGTGCGTCTCCCGCTGGAACAACAGCCGGCGAGGAAGCGTGGAGCGGTTGAGTTCCCGTGCGGTGAGTTTCATGCGGTGATCGTCTCTGGGTGTGGGCCCGCCGTCTGTATCCGGCGCAGGCCTGCCAGGACCCGGCCGATGCCAACGGTGTCGGGTCATGGCAAGTGGAGACGCTGCTCTCGGACGTTGGACCTTGAGGGATGTGGTCAGCGGTAATGGCGGAAGAATTGCCGGAGGTCGCCGACGAGGAGGTCCGGTACGTCGAGTGCGGCGAAGTGGCCGCCGTGCTCGTAGGTCGACCAGTGGACGATGTTGTTCGCGCGCTCGGCGATCTTGCGCACTGACTGGAAGTTGTAGGGGAACAGGGCGATGCCGGTGGGGGTCGGGTTGGGTGTCTCGGCGTCGTCGGCACCGCTTCGGGCGTCCTCGAAGTACCAGCGGGCCGACGATCCGGCGGTCTTGGTGAACCAGTAGATCGAGGTGTTGGTGAGCAGTACGTCGCGGTCGCGCGGCTCGGGGGGCGCGAAGCGGCCGAGGCCCATGAGGGGGTCGTTGATCCAGGCGAGCTGGCCGACGGGCGAGTCGGTGAGGCCGTAGGCGAGGGTCAGGGGCCGGGTCTGGTGGACGCGTTGATGGCTGGAGTGGTCGTTGAATTCCGCCATGAATGTCAGGCGGTTCTTCTCGGTATCGGTGAGGCCGTCCAGTTCGCCGGGTGCGCCGGTGGGGAAGGCCCAGATTTCCAGGACGTGGATGGCGAGCAGCCCGTCGGGCTGTGCGATGCCCATCCGGCGCGTGACGAACGAGCCCACATCTCCGCCGTGCGCGACGTATAGCGGGTAGCCGAGGCCGTGCATCAGTGTGTCCCAGGCCCTGGCGATGCGGGCGCTGTCCCAGCCCGGCTCTTGCGTGGGGCCGGAGAAGCCGAAGCCGGGGAGGGAGGGGACGACCACGTCGAAGGCGTCGGCCGGGTCGCCGCCGTGCCGGCGCGGGTCGGTGAGCGGGCCGATCATCTCGGCGAAGTCGGCGAAGGTGCTCGGCCAGCCGTGGGTCAGGATCAGCGGCAGTGCGTTCGGTTCGGGCGAGCGCACGTGGATGAAGTGGATGCTCTGGCCGTCGAGGGTGGCCGTGAACTGTGGGAAGGCGTTGAGTGCCGCTTCCTGCTTGCGCCAGTCGAAGCCGTCGCGCCAGTAAGCGGCCATGTCCTTGGTCCAGGCGAGGTCGATGCCGTGGGTCCAGCCGGAGTCGGGGATCGTGTCCGGCCAGCGGGTGCGAGCGAGGCGGTCCTTCAGATCGTCGAGCTCCGCCTCGGGAACGTCGATGGTGAAGGGGTGTACGTCCAGGTTCGTCATGGTGGTCTCCTGTAGCGGGCTGTCGATGGATCTTGTGATGGAGGGGATCAGGCAGCGGTGGGTTTTGCCGTGCTGCCTGGCGGTGCCGTACTCCTTCCTCACCTCAGCGTGGGGTCAGGGCGGAGAGCGGGTCGTGCTGGCCGCTGCCGAAGGGGGAGCTGGGGCGCGGGAGCTGCGGTTGTCAGTGGGCGATGAGCGGCGGTGCCGGCTCGTCCGTGACGCTCTCGCCGGACCCGGCTGTGGCGGCGCCCGGGCGGCCGACATTGACGAAGGTCACAGCGACGACGGCGGCCAGGACGAGGATGCCGACGGCGAACCAGATCGCGTCGGTGTATCCGTGCACCATGGCCTGCATCCGGACCAACTGCTGCCGGCCGGCCGCCGCCCTGGCGGTGTGGTCGGTGAGGTAGGACGCGGTCGCCGAGGCGGCGATCGTGTTGAGCAGGGCCGTGCCGATCGCGCCGCCCACCTGCTGCGAGGTGTTGACCATCGCGGAGGCGACACCGGCATCCCCTGGCGCGGCGCCCTGGGCAGACAACGACATGGCCGGCATGGTCGCCGTACCGATGCCGAGCCCCAGCAGCAGCATCCCCGGCAGCACCAGCGAGGCGTACGACGAACCCATCTCCAGCCGGGTCAGCAGGAACAGGCCCAGCGCGGCCACCAGGAGAGCCGGGCCCATCACCAGCCGGGGCGCGAGACGGGTCACCAGGCGGGCCCCGATCTGCGAGGCACCCGTGGTCATGCCGAGGACCAGAGGCAGGAAGGCGAAGCCGGTACTGATCGGCGAGCAGCCCTTCACGACCTGCAGGTAGTAGGTCAGGAAGAGGAACGTGCCGAACATCCCGGTGATCGCGAGGCCGAGGGAGAGGTAGGCGCCGCCGCGGTTGCGCTCGGTGAGCACCCGCAGCGGCAGCAGCGGCGCCTTGGACTTCGCCTCGGCGAGGACGAAGACCGCCAGCAGCAACGCCGACGCGACGAACAGGCCCACCGTCGTCGGGTCGCCCCAGCCGTCGGACTCGGCGCGGGTGAAGCCGTAGACCAGCGCGACCAGGCCCAGGGTGGACAGGATGACGCCGGGGATGTCGAGCGGGGAGCGGTTGCGGCCGCCCTCGGGCTCACGGATGACGAAGTACGCGCCGGCCGCCGCGACGAGCGCGAAGGGGATATTGACGAAGAACGTCCAGCGCCAGTCCAGGTACTCGGTGAGCACACCGCCCAGGATGAAGCCCACGGCGGCTCCGCCACCGGAGATCCCGGTGTAGATGCCGAAGGCCTTGGCCCGCTCCTTGGCGTCCGTGAACATCACGGCGAGCAGGGACAGCGCAGCGGGCGCGAGCAGCGCGCCGAACACTCCCTGCAGCGCGCGGGCCCCGAACATCGTCGCCTCGTTGACGGCCGCGCCACCCAGCGCGGACGCGACGGCGAAGCCGCCCAGGCCGACGACGAAAGCACGCTTGCGGCCCCACAGGTCGGCGATCCTGCCGCCGAAGATGAGCAGGCCACCGAAGGCGAGGGCGTAGGCCGTGACGACCCACTGCCGGCTGCCGTCCGAGATGCCCAGGTCGGTCTGGGCGGAGGGCAGGGCGACATTCACGATGGTCGAATCGAGGACGACCATCAGCTGGGCGAGCGCAATGAACACGAGCGCCTTCCAGCGGTTGGCGTCCGGGACGATGAGAGCCTTTGAGGCTGTTTGAGACATGGGGGTATCCACTTCGGGACTACGTGGTGGAAAGAAGAAAGGGGAACGGAAAGGGAAATGCCCGTCGTCACTGACAAACGGAAGCCCGGTGCGAGGTCTGTTGCGCGAGCTGTCGCTGGATTTCGGTGGGGACGGAATCAGGCGGCGGGGTGAACGTGCTGCCCGACTTCGTTCGGCATCGCCACTGACGCCTCGTCAAGCGGCGGCCGCACGGGCCAGCTCGGCCAGTTTCAGCACGGTGTTCCAGTTGCGCACGGTGTTGGGCACACCGATGCCCTTGTCGAACCGCGCCGCCAGGTTCCTGCCGTCGAATCCGCCGGGCGTGTGGACGTAAGCCACCCTGCCGATGACGGCGAACCCCTCGCCGGGCGCCGCAAAGGGGTGCAGCGAGGCAACCTTCTCGGGCTCCGGCTTCTTGGCCAGGACCGCCGCCAGGAGGAACTTCGGCACGGCGACGGCATCCGGAAACGGATTGGCCTCGATCAGCTCCTCCCATTCGGCGAGCGAGACGGCGTAAATGTCTTTCTCGAAGCCGAATTCGCGCGCGCAGAACTCGGCGATCCGCTCCACCACCGCCTCCCTGGAAAGATCGCTCTCCACGATCGCGTTACCGCTGTTGATGTAGGTTGCGACCTTGGCGAAGCCCGCCTCGGCAAGCTTCTGCCGCAGCGGCGCAACGGGAAGTCGCGTCGCGCCGCCGACCCCGCGGAACAGGATGATCCAGACCGTCCGAGCGCTCATACCTGAAAAGCTATCCCCAATTCAGGTCAGTTTCCGTCCTCGTTTGCTGCCAGACTCGATGTCATGCTCGACACATCGGCACGCCTGCTGCGCTTGCTGTCCCTCCTGCAAAGCCGCCCCGAGTGGACCGGCCCGGAACTCGCCGAGCGACTGGAGGTCACGGTACGGACCCTGCGCCGGGACATCGCCCGGCTCCGCGAACTCGGATACCCCGTCCAGGCCACAGTGGGAGTCGCCGGCAGGTACCGGCTCGGCGCCGGCTCGACACTTCCGCCACTGCTGCTCGACGACGACGAGGCGGTCGCGATCGTGCTGAGCCTGCGCACCGCCACCAGCCACACCGCTACCGGCATCGCGGAGACGTCGCTGCGCGCCCTGGCCAAGCTGGAACGGCTCCTGCCGGTACGACTGCGCCGGCGCACCGCCGCCCTCAGGGAGGCCACCATCGCCCTGACCAGCCAGGCCCCCACGGCCGACCCGGAGGTACTGACGGTGCTCGCGGAGGCGTGTCAGGCCCATCACCCGCTCACGTTCGGCTACCTGGCCCGGGGTGGCGAGGCCAGCTCCCGCCGGGTGGAGCCGCACCGGCTGGTGCACACCGGCCGCCGCTGGTATCTCGTCGCCCGCGACCAGGACCGCGACGACTGGCGCACCTTCCGGGTGGACCGCATCGACGATCCCCGCACGACCGGCATCCGGTTCGTCCCACGCGATCCGCCCGACGCGGCGGCCTACGTCGCCGACGCGGTCACTGCCGCGCCCTACCGCCACCGCGCCCGCATCCTGGTACGGGCACCGGCCGCCACCGTCGCCGAGCGGATCTCACCGGGCACCGGGATCATCGAAGCGGCAGACCTGGACAGCTGCCTGCTGACCCTCGGCGGCGACTCCCTCCCGGAGATCGCCATGCACCTGGCGCTGCTCGGCCACGACTTCGTCGTGCACGAGCCCGCAGAACTGGCCGAGGAACTGGGACGGCTCGCAGACCGGCTCGGCCGGGCCCACCGGGCCTCCACCCGGTAGCCGCACGGCCCACAAGGGAGCCCCGCCCCTTCGTCTCCTGCAGCACCGCGCAGGCGGCGCGGCGCACCTGCCCTTGAGTACGGTGGCGCGGATCGTCAACCGACAGGCGCTCCCCGCCGATGCGCCTCAGTTCCTGGCGTTCCTGCATGGCTGCGGAGTCGAGGATAAACACGAGCAGGTGTGGCTCGATGCATGGTTCAAGGCAATGCGGAGCAAAAATCTCATCGACATGAGCAAGGAATCCCTCCGCGACGAGATTGGGCGGATTGCGAGGGATACCTTTGAACGGGTCTCGATAACTGTGCGACCTTCTCAGGAGGAGCCGGAGCGGGCGGCATAAAGGGGCCTCCCCCTGAGTGGTGGACACGCTGATACTGGATCTGCTTGATCCGGAGGAAGCGAGAAGACCGCCGATGGCGATGAAGGACTACTCAGACGAGTTCAAGGCCGATGCCGTGGCCCTGTACGAGTCCACGCCCGGGGCGACCTACAAGAGCATCGCCGCAGACCTGGGCATCAACCGGGCCACTCTGCGCGAGTGGGTGCTGCGGGACGGCGAACGCCGTGGCGTCACCGCCGCGGCTGCGAAGCCGGCCGCCCGGGCCCGGGAGGCCGTCGCGTCGGCTGACCCGGACGAGCGGGTCCGGCAGCTGGAGGCGAGGGTGGCAGAACTCGAGGCGAGTGAGCGGAAGCTGGCCACCGAGCGGGACATCCTCCGCAAGGCGGCCAAGTATTTCGCCGGAGAGACGAACTGGTGATCAGCCGCTTCCAGTTCGTTGACGACCACCGGGACACCTACGAGGTGAAGCGGCTCTGCGAGGTCCTGGACCTGAACCGGTCCAGCTACTACAAATGGCTTGCCGGAAGACAGGCGAGGGCGGCACGACTACGCGAGGACCGGGTCCTGGCCGAGAGGATCCGCGAGGTCCACGGCGAGTCCGGCGGCGCCTACGGCTCCCCACGGGTGACCGCCGAGCTCCGGGAGAAGGGACTGCGGGTCAATGAGAAGAGGGTCGCCCGGGTGATGCGGACGTTCTCCATCACCGGCATCCGCCTGCACAGACGCGTCCGCACCACCGTCCCGGACCCGGCAGTCTCACAGGTTCCGGATCTGTTCCAGCGGGACTTCACCGCCACCGAGCCGGGGCGGAAATTCATGGGCGACATCACGTATCTCCCGCTCGCAGGCGGGGAGTTCCTCTATCTCGCGACCGTGCTGGACTGCTTCAGCCGCAAGGTCGTCGGCTGGTCCATCGCCAACCACATGCGCACCGGTCTGGTCGCCGACGCACTGCAGATGGCGGCCTCCACCCGAAGCGGCCTGGACGGCGCCGTGTTCCACTCCGACCACGGAGCCCAGTACGGATCCCGGGCCTTCGCCGATCTCTGTGACCAACTCGGGGTCACCCGGTCGATGGGTGCGGTCGGCACCAGCGCGGACAACGCGGCCTGCGAGAGTTTCCACGCGTCCCTGAAACGCGAGACCCTCCGGGGCGCCCGCGACTACGGCGATGCCGGCACCTGCAGAAGGACGGTCTTCGCCTGGCTGGCCCGCTACAACACCCGCCGTCGGCACTCCGCCAACGGCCCAGCTCAGCCCCAACGAATACGAACGCCGACACCACACCGCTAAACTCACGCTCGCCGCGTGACCATTGACCGCGTGTCCACCTTCACGGGGGAAGGCCCGGGATCGCCGGACTGGTTGGTGGGCGAGGTGCTGGACGCTCTCGCCCAGACCGGCCGCCTGCCTCCATGGGAGGTGGACGGGTACGTCCGAGTGCCGTACCGGTACGGCAAGGCGCTGGGCGGCGGCGGGGTTGTGGCGGCTCCGCAACGGCTGTTTCTCAGCCCGGGGGAGGCGGCCGCGCTGGCGGTGCTTCTGGTTGCGGAGTTCGGGTTGAACGCCACCACCGTGTCGGACCTCCGGGTCCCGCGCATCGTTTCCGCAGCCGCGGAGAGAGGCCCAGGAGCCGTGTACCGGCTGGAGACCGAAAAACGCCGTCGGGGAAACCGGTTGAGCACCGAGACCCGCAACGTGGCCGACTGGGGTGCCGATTCCCCGGGCCGGCTGATCACGCAGACGTTGCATGCAACCGGTCCAGCCCGCACATGCGTCGAGGCAGCAGGCGGCGACGCGGGGCGATTGCTGATCTGGCGGGAGGCCACCGACAGCCGCCGTCGCGCCACATGGCAGGGGCTGAGGGTGGGACCATTCGGGCTCGGGCTTGCCGACAACCAGGTGGACCGTTGGGGGCGTTCACAGGGCTGGCCTGGATCGCCGCTGCGCCGTATCCGCCGCACCGTCAATGTCCTGCACCGCCAGGAGCCGGGACAGAACAGCCAGGACACCCATGACGTGGTCTATGTGCTGCGCGAGCCACAGGCCCGGCAGGCCGCAGTGCCCGTGATCGCTGCCGGAGTTGCGGCCGCGGTCGAAGCGGCCCGGACCGCGCTCGTCCGGGCCAGGCTCACCGATGCCGGCGACCCGGGCGATCAGATGACCGTGATCGCCGACTGCGCGGACTTCACGCACAGTCCGCTGACTCCCGAGGCCGACGGCTGTGCGGCGTCGTTCATGATGTGCACCGCGTGCCCAAACGCCCGCGTACACCCGGGCCATCATGCCCGGCTGGCCCATCTGCATCGCGCGATCAGTAACCTGCGCGCCGTGCTGCCGCTCGAGAGCTGGGAACGCGACTGGGGCCCGGCCCTCGCCCGGCTCGAAGATTTACGCAACCGCATCGGCACCGGTCCCTGGCAGCACGCCCTGGCCCGGGTGAGCGACGCCGACCGCGACGACATCGCCTCACTGATGAAAGGCCACTTCGACCAGTGACCTTCGTACCGCAGCCACCAACCGCAGCCACCGCCCCGATCTGGGCGATCGAACCGGACCGAGTGGCCCCCTCCTGGCGCGGACCGCTGCCACGCTACGGCGATCCCATCTGGCTGCTGCCGCCCCTGGATGACAATCCGGCCGGTCGAGCGCACCGCATCGTCTGGGACGGCTACCCAGACGTCCTGCGCGAGGAGTTCCGCTTACTGGTCTGGCTGTTGATCAACCGGCGCCTGCCCGACGCGTTCCTCGCTGGCCGCGCCCCGTCCTGGCGCTCACGCCCCAGCTACGCCGGCATCTATCACACTCACTTGGCTTGGCTGCGCCTGGCCAAGTGGCTCGCTCGGCGCGGTACTACCACGCTGCGGGCCTGTCAGGCCGATGTCTTCGACGCCTACTTCGACGACGCGATCAGACCAAGAGGACTGGATCGCACCCAGGTACACAACGAACTGGCCGCGTTCACCAGGCTGTGGGCCCTGGACGCCACCTCGCCCTGCCCGGCCGGGGTCGGCGAGCCGCCCTGGGCCCATGACGATGACGAATACGTGCCTTCGGCCCGCCCTGGTGGAGCGAACACCACGGAGCCGATCGCCCCGGCCACGATCGGCCCGCTGCTGGTGTGGTCCCTGCGTCTGGTCGAGGACTTCGCCGCTGACATCCTCGCCGCGACCGAGGCGCACCAGCGATTGCTCGCCCGCGCTGCCCACGCCAGCGCGACGCCGGAATCCCGGGACCGGGTGGAGTCTTACCTGGCACGCCTCGCCGCGGACGGTCAGCCGCTGCCCACCCGGGCCCGGACCGCAGGCGCGCCAACCCTGGCCACCACCTACATCAGCGCGCTCACCGACGCCACCGAGCACCAGGTCCAACGCGCATGCCAGAAAGCGCCATGGCCGACTTACCTGCGCAACCACCCTGGCACCAGTCCGCTGCCCGTGGAGATCACCGCGCAAGTCGACCGCCAGCCGTGGACCGACGGCATCGACTTCCACGACATCGCGGACCTGCGCCGTCACCTGGCCACGGCCGCCTTCGTAGTCATCGCCTACCTCACTGGAATGCGCCCGGCCGAGGCGCTGTCCCTGCCCCATGGCTGTTGCACACCTTCTGCCGACGGCCCAGCCCTGCTGCACGCCCGCACTTTCAAGACCACCACCGGTACGGACGGCACCCACGATCCCTCAGGCCGGCGGCGCGAGACGCCCTGGGTCGCGATCCCCACCGACGCAGTCCGGGTGCTGGAGAGCATGGCCCCGTCCGGCAGCCTGCTGTTCGATGCCGCCCACCACACCCAGCGTCGGCACCATTCCCGGCCGAAGGCGCTCACGGTAGAGGCGATGCGCGAGCGCCTCGCCGCCTACGCCGACTGGATCAACACCGTCGCAACCCGCCTTGGCCGGCCCCACGAACGTGTCCCGCCCGACCCACACGGTCCGCTCACCCCGCGCCGCCTGCGCCGTACCCTGGCCTGGCACATCGCCCGCCGCCCCGGCGGCCTGGTCGCCCTCGCCGTCCAGTACGGGCACCTGCGCACCGCCCTGTCAGCCGGATACGCCTCCCGCAGCCGCGGCGGCATCCACGACCTCCTCGACATCGAGACCGCCCGCGCCACCGCCGACACCCTCGCTCGCCTGCACGACGACCTCGCCACGGGCGCCGGGATCTCCGGGCCCGCCGCAGCCCGCGCCATCCGCTCCGCCTCGCACGGACCAGCCTTCGCTGGCGTCCTGCACACTTCCCGGCAGGCCCGTGAACTCCTGGCCAAATCCGTCCCTGGCCGTCCACGACAACCCGCACGCCTATCTCCTGTGCGTCTACGACAGAGACAAGGCCCTGTGCCATCGCACCGGTCCCCGCCCCGATGCACCGCGACTCGACGTCTGCGAACCGCTGTGCGCCAACATTGCCCGCACCGACCAACACGCCCGCACCCTCATCGCACACGCCGCGACGCTGGAACACCAAGCAGACTCGCCCCTCACCCCGCCACCGCTGGCCGCACGCCTGCGCCACCAAGCACAACGCCACCGCGACATCGCCGCCCAGCATCACCATGACCGCACCACCCAGGAGACGACCTCGTGACACCCGCGCTCGACGAACGTAACCGCATCCGCGCCGCTATGGAACGCATCCTGACCGGAGTCCCCGAACACTCCAACGGCGCCCTGACCATCGTCGCCCTGGCCGCCGAAGCCCAAGTCCCCCGCAATGCCCTGACCCAACGCCACCTGGATCTGAAGAACGACTTCTACGCCCAGGTCCGCGCCCGCGGGCAGACCCCCGACAGCGAGAAACGGCTGCGCCAGCAGGTCCGGCGCCTGAGGGAGTTGCGCGCGGCGGACGCCGAAGAGATCACCCAGCTCAAGGCCGACGTTGAAGCACTGGTCGGCGCCCTGCACCAGGTCACGATGGAAAACAGCCGCTTGCGCCAGCAGCTCGCCGACCGCCATGCCACCGTCCGCAGATTGCCGACGCCGGCCACGCTCGGCCCATAGCAGGCCCTGTGCCACCGACGACCAGCTGAGGCCTTGGCTTCAACCCGTCCACGTCGGTACATACACCCGGCATTCGCGGAGAGTCCCGACCCATCGGCCTTGAGTTCCCTCAGCTGGTAGGGCGGGGGCCAGCTCCACGTCGGAGTCGTCGACGCCGGTGAGGCTGCCGGTGACGGTGTGGATTCGGTTCCGGGTGGTACGCCGGCGCCCGGGATGAGGTCAGGCGGCTCGACCGGTGAAGGAGCGGCTGAACTGCTGGCCCGACTGGACCATGCCGCGGACGTTGCCGAGCCGCTTCCTTTCGTACTCTCCGAGAGCCTGCGCCACCGTCGATCCGCGCACGCCCACAGCAATGGCTTCGGCGACGGCCTCGGCGTCGTGGAGCGATGCGCTGAAGCCCGAGCCGGTCATCGGCGTCGGCACATGCGCGGCATCTCCCACCAGGGCAAGACGCCCGTTAACGAGTTTGTCGGGGACGTACTCGGCGATGGGGGTGCCGATGACGGCACGCCGCTCGATGCAATCGAGGATGGCCTCACGCCAGGGCGACGGCCACAGGTCCTCGGCCTTGTCCGCGAGCTCACGCAAGGTCGCCTCCGGTATGTCGCCGGAGGTGAGCGACCGACGCACGACGTTGCCGACAACACTGCCCGTTTCGCATAGGAGATCGTTGTGGCTCGCGTCGTACCAGGCCCAGCCGACCTGGCGCGAGCCCAAGGCGACGGAACCGTCGGGGCCGGGCAGTGGGTAGCCGAGGAGACAGTCCCCTCCGCCACTGAGGATGTCGACGTCCCGTGGCAGGCGGCGCGAGGACGCGAGCGAGGACTCGTTGGTGAGGCCGAGCCAGATCAGGTAGCCGGCGAACGTCGCGTCGGGCTTGTCGGGTGCGACGCCGACGCGCACGACGCTTCCGTGGCCATCCGCTCCGATCACGACATCGCCTCGGAACGTCTGCTGGTCCGAGGCGATCACCCACGCGGAATCCGCGTCCTGGTCGACGCTCCGTACGAGCGTGTGGGGGCGCAGCTCGATATAGGGGTCGGCGTCGACGGCCGCCCGGAGCCGGGCGTGGACCGCCATCCAGCTCTGCACGCCGGGGGCCACTGAACTCAGTGGCGCCGAATCGCCCTGTGCGTGACGAGATCCCGTGAGCCTGCTGAGGAGGCCCTCACTCACCCCGCCGAGAGCAGCACCCTTCCGGGCTCGAGGGGCGGCCCCCGATCGCTCCAGCATTGTCACGTCGACTCCGGCGTGCGACAGGGCCAATGCGGTCATCAGACCCGCGAGAGATGCACCGACGACGATGGCGGCACCCTGGCGCTCGTCCCGGTTCCCGGAACGGGGCACGTCGCGCATAGCTGTGGTCATGCTGTTGTTCTCCTCACGGAGTCGTCGCGGTGGTGGTGTGGGCGGGCGCTCTGTGGCGGACGCCGAGGCTCGGGGTGAACATCTCGGCGGCGCTGTCCAGCGTGCTCACCGGGCTCTTGCCAGTTGGGGCCCGTTCCCCGCGGAAGGGGGGCACTGACCATGCAACCGGCAATGGCGATGACGTGGGAGTCTCAGTCGTGAAGGGGACCTGCAGGGACCCCCAGCTGGCACCCCTGCAGGTCACGCCCTTTGCACCACTGGGAACTGCCGGACGCTCAGTGTGAGAGCAGCGCGCCGAGGTCGATCTTCCCGCTCTGCACTTGCGCGTCATGGGGCTCGTTGAGTCCGCCGTCGGTGATGTACAGCCGCTTCCCGCGCACCGCGGTGGCGGTGGGCGAGGCGAGGCCGTCCGAGGCGGTCAGCACGGTCCTGGTGGTGCCGTTCGGGTAGACGACCGCGATCTTGTTCTGTGTGTTCAGCGCGGCGAACACGACGTTGGAGTGGTCGCTGAGGAAGTTGAAGTCATCGATGCCGGTGAGGCCGCTGGCGACGGTGTGGATCCGGCCCGGAGTTCCGGTGGCGGTGACGGGGATCCGCAGCAGGGTGCCCTTGCTGAGGTTGGAGACCCATACGGCGCCGTTGTGGAAACGGAGTCCGTTCGCACCGTACGGCACGGGTGCGGACGCCTTGATCGCGAGGGTGGGGTCAATTAGCCACGTGGTCGCGGGACCGCCGGAGACCGGGACGGCCCAGACGGTCCCTTTCTGGCTGTCGGCTACGTACAGGGTGCGCCCGGCCGGATCGATGGCCAGACCGTTGGGGACTCCTCCGACGGGCAGCGCCGAGATGCGGTGGGGTGTGCCGCCGGGAGCGAGCTTCCACACTCCGTTGCGGGGGGCGTCGGAGGACCACACGTTGTAGTAGACGGTGCCGTCGTGGCCGCGAGTGTTGCCGGTGATTCCGTCGCCCTTCTGCCCGGTGACCAGCACCGTGCGGTGCCCGGACGGTGCGATCCGCACCAGTGCCGCCCGTTCGCCCGCGGGTGTGCCCACCATCGAGACGGTCAGTGAATTGTCCGGGGCAACGGTGATGTTCTCGGGCACGTCGCCGGTGGCGAAGTCGAAGGCAGCCACGGTCTTCACGTGGGTGACGGCGGGCTGCGCGTGCGCGGGTCCGGTCGCGGCGGACGCGTACGGTGCCGAGAGGATGACGGCTGCGGTCGCGGAGATCGCCGCGAGCTTGAATGGCTTCTTCATGGATATGTCTTTCGTGATCATTGTTCGTTCTTTCCGTCGGCGCCGCAGGCGCGGGCGGAGTGGGGCGTCAGCGGCGCTGACGACATCCTGATCGGCTGGGGAGCCCCTAGTCGGGGATCGGGAAGCCCGCGTTCTGCAGGTCGAGCGAGTCGGGGTCGGGTCCGCCGCGTACGCCGGTGTCGAGGGCGTCGATCGCGGCCACCTCGTCGGGGGTCAGGGCGAAGTCGAAGACGTCGAAGTTCTCGGCGATGCGGTGCGCCTTGACGGACTTGGGGATCGCGCAGAAGCCGTGGTCGAGGTGCCAGCGGAGCACGACCTGCGCGGGTGTCTTCGCGTACTTGTCGGCCAGGGCGGTGATGACGGGGTCTTCGAGTGGGTTGGCGTCGGCGCCCCGGTAGACGTAGGCGCCGCCGATGGGAGACCACGACTGGGTCAGGATGTCGTGGCTGTCGTTCGCCGCCCGCCACTGGGGCTGCGTGTAGTAGGGGTGTACCTGAATCTGGTTAACGGCCGGGACGATGCTGGTGCGGGAGATGAGTCCGTCGAGCTGCTTGGGTGTCTGGTTCGACACGCCGATCGCCCGGACGCGGCCGTCGGCGAGGAGCTTCTCCGCCGCCTTGTAGGCCGCGATCGTCTTCTCGAAGTCGGACGGCAGCGGCTGGTGCAGCAGCCATAGGTCGAGCTGTTCGAGGCCCAGCTTGCGCAGGCTCACGTCGAAGGCCCGCAGCGCGGAGTCGTAGCCGTAGTCGCTGATCCACAGTTTGGTCGTCACGAAGATCTCGGAGCGGTCCACGTCGGAGCGGGCGATCGCCTCGCCGACCTCCCGCTCGTTGAAGTAGGCGGCTGCGGTGTCGATCAGCCGGTATCCGTCGTGCAGCGCGGTCAGGACCGCGTCGGTGGTCTCCTCGGGGGTGCTCTGGTAGACGCCGAGTCCCAAGGCGGGGATCTGGACGCCGTTGTTCAGGGTGATGAGCGGGTTCGTTCCGGTCATGATTCGCTCCAATCAAGGTGGGCGCACGCAGCAGTCCGCACGTGCGGAGGTGAAGGGTCGCGGGGGCTCAGTCGGCTGAGACCGCGGTCGGCAGTTCGACCTTGGTGAGGTCGGCGCAGTACGCCAGCAGCCGGTCCTGCACCTCGGGTGACTGGGTCGCCGGGTGCGGCGGGCGGGGCTGCCGGTGGTGGAAGTAGCGGCCGGTGACCAGCGCCTCGGCGTCGTCGCTGACAGCCAGCCATGCCTGGGTCACCGGAGCCAGCCGCAGGTCGTCGGTGGCGCTGTTCCCGCCCATCTTTGTCGGCACCCAGCCCGGGTCGACGGCGTTGGAGAGCGCCTCGGGCCAATTCCTCGCGACGGCGAGCGTGAGAGCGGTGACGTGGAACTTCGACTCCGAGTACGCCTGGGAGCCCTGCCACGGCCGCGTCGCCCACTGCGGGTCCCGCAGGGTGGCCTCGCCGCTGTGGTGCATGCCGGAACTGAGGTAGACGAGCCGTCGGGGCGGGGTGATCAGCGCCGTGAGGAGGTAGGGCGCCAGCACGTTTACCGCGAAGACGTCCGAGAGGCCGTCCTCGGTCTCCACCCTGCCTCGCCCGTAGTAGCCGACGCCGGCGTTGTGGATGACCGCGTCGAAGGTGCCCAGGTCGTTGACCTGGGTGGCCACATCGCGGGTCTGGGCGATGCTGGAGAGGTCACCGACGGCGACGCCCGCGTTGTCCGGGAGCGCGGCGTGTGCGTCGCGGGCCCGGGTGCTGTTGCGTGCATGGAGCGCCACCGTGTGGCCCTGCCGCAAGAGCAGTTGGGCGGCCATCAGGCCGAGGCCGTCGGTGGAACCGGTGATAAAGATGCGAGCCATGAGTATGTCCTGAAGGGTTCGGACCCCGGCCTGTCGCTAGTCCGGGTTGCTGACCCGATTGCTGGTGGTGACCTTGAGGGGTGCGTCGAGCAGCGGGAGCAACTGCTCCACCACCTTCGTCACGTTCGGGTGCTCGGCGTGTTCCGCGACGGCTTCGGCCGAAGCCCAGCCATCGACGATGTAGAAGGTGTCGGGCTCGTCCGACTGCTGGTAGAGGTCGTAGTAGAGGCAGCCGGCCTCCGCCCGCGCGGGGCCCACGAGCTCCAGCAGGAGCTCCTCGACCCTGGCGCGGTGGGCCGCCTGGCCGCGTACCTCGCAGATGATGTGGTGCTCTGCCGACTTGAGCGTGGTCATGTGGGTTCCTCCGTCAGTTCTGGCCGGCGTAGACGCGGGTCATGCCGCCGTCCACGACGAGGTCGACGCCCGTTATGTAGCGGCTGGTGTCCGAGGCCAGGAAGACGAGGGCGTCGCCGATGTCCTCGGCCGTCCCTACGCGGCCCGCCGGGATCTCCTTGGCGACGCGCTCGACGTAGGCGGCGATGTCGTCGTCGCTCAGCTTCTGTTCGTGGCTGTAGCCCTCCGTGGGCACCACTCCGGGGCTGATCGAGTTGACCCGGATCCCACGGTCCTTGAGGTCCGTCGTCCAGCTGCGGGCGAGGGAGCGTACGGCTGCTTTCGACGACGCGTAGACGGCGAACCCGGGCAGCCCCATGTCGGCGGTGATCGACGCGTTGAGGACGATCGACGCGCCGTCGCGCAGGACGTCCAGCACGCTCTGCACCGTGAGGACGACGCCCTTGATGTTGATGCCGAGCTCGCTGTCGATCTGCTCCTCGGTCAGCTCGGCGAGGGGCGTGGCGTGTCCGCCACCGGCGTTGGCGAAGAGTATGTCGAGGCGGCCGTGCGCCGCCTTGATCGTTTCGGCGACGCGCAGCATGTCGCTCTTGCTCGTGACGTCGGCTCGGATTCCGGTGGTGGACGGGCCGAGCTTCTCCGCTGCGGCGTCGAGCACGTCCTTGCGCCGGCCCGTGATGTAGACGGTGGCCCCCTCTTCGACCAGGCGCTTGGCGGCGCCGAAGCCGAGTCCGGTCGTGCCGCCGGTGACCAGGGCGATCCGCCCCTTGAGTGCCTGCGATTCCATGTGAACTTCTCCTGACGGGCAGGGCCTTCCTGACGAAGCGCCTTGATGACGCTTCGTCAGGAACGGGCCGATGGAGGCTGGTGACTTACCGGTTGATGGTCTTCTGCTGCGCGGCGGTGTACCGCTCGCCCTTGATCTGCACCTGGGCAACGGCCTCTTCGATGCGCCTGAGGTCCTCGGAGGTCAGTTCCACGTTGTCGGCGCCGATGTTCTCTTCGAGACGGTGCAGCTTCGTCGTGCCCGGGATCGGTGCGATCCACGGCCTCTGCGCCAGCAGCCACGCGATGGCGGTCTGAGCCCGGGTCGCCTGCTTGGCGTCTGCGATCTCACCCAGCAGCGCGATCAGTGCGAGATTGGCCTCACGCGCCTCTTCCTCAAAGCGCGGCAGCACGTTGCGGATGTCGTTGGCCTCGAACTTCGTGTCCTGACTGATCGCGCCGGTCAAAAAGCCCTTGCCGAGCGGGCTGAACGGCACGAAGCCGATGCCCAGTTCCTCCAGGGTCGGCAGGATGATCTCCTCGGGCTCGCGCCACCACAGCGAGTACTCGCTCTGCAGGGCCGTGACCGGCTGGACCGCATGGGCCCTGCGGATGACGTCCGCACCAGCTTCGGACAGGCCGAAGTGCTTGACCTTGCCTTCCTGGATGAGATCCCGGACCGTGCCGGCGACCTCTTCGATCGGCACGTCGGGGTCCACCCGGTGCTGGTAGAACAGATCGATGTGGTCGGTCTGCAGACGCTGCAGGGACTGCTCGGCGACCAGCCGGATCCGCTCCGGCCGACTGTCCAGCCCCGCCGTGGGATTGCCGTCCTTGAACCCGAACTTCGTGGCGATGACGACCTGGTCGCGCACCGGCGCCAGGGCCTCGCCCACCAGCCTTTCGTTCGCCTCTCCGTACCCCTCGGCGGTGTCGAAGAGCGTCACACCGCGCTCGGCGGCCGCCCGGATCAGTTTGATGGCCTCACCGGTGTCCGCGACCTGGCCGTAGCCGAAGGTCATTCCCATACAGCCGAGCCCGATCGACGACACTTCGAGCCCGCTGTTTCCCAGTACACGCTTCCTCATTTTGTTCTCCTTTCGAGTGGCCACGGGCGACGACAACGCCCTGGCGGGTGTAGGTCCTGATGGTCGTGAGGTGTGCCAGACGGGTGGTCAGTCCGCTTCGTCGTGTGAGGTGTTGCTTCCGACGGGGCGCGGTGTCAGCTCGCGTCGGCGCCCTCGACGATGTTCTTCAGCTGGGTGATCGCGGACATCGCATTGGGCCAGCCAGCGTAGAACGCGATGTGGGTGATGGCCTCGACCAGCTCGTTCTTCGTCACCCCGTTCTCCAGCGCCTTCGGCAGGTGGAAGGCGAGCTGGTCGGCGCGGTAGAGGGCGACCAGGGTGGCAACGGTGATCAGGCTGCGGTCCCGCTGGGACAGGCCCTCGCTCGCCCACACCTCGCCGAACAGGACGTCGTCGGTGAGCCGGACCAGTTCGGGCGCGAAGTCGCCGAGCAGCTTCTGCGCGGCGGTCTGTTCTTCAGCCATGGCCTTTCATCCTTTCTGTGCGTTTGATCCGTTACAAAACGGAATTAACCGAATTGGTGGGTTCGTTGCAGGAACACCCAGTGGTGTCCCGTAATCAGGCCGCCACGCGGTGGGCCAGCGAGGTCCCCTCGTCCGCCGCAGGGAGGGACACCTGAGGCACGGCGGTGCGGGTGGCGCGCATCGCGGCGAGGACGAGCAGGGGAATCAGGCCCAGTCCGGCCATGACCACGCCGACCACCTCCGGTCCGGTCACTCCCAGGGAGGTGTCCAAGGTCGTGCCCGCCAGCCAGGAGACGAGGGCGATCCCCAGGTTGAAGGCCGACACCGTCAAGGCAGCGGCGAGGGCGGGCGAGGAGTGTCCGAAGCGCACGGCCAGCGGCGTGGCGATCGATGTGATACCCAGGCCCGTCACACCCAGGAGCACCACCAGGACGACGGTCGCCACGGGGCTGGTGGACAGCGGGATCAGCAGGAGCAGCACCAGCACCGACGCGACGGAGGTGGTGATGAACGTGGCCAGCGGCTTGCGGTCGCCGAGGCGGCCGGTGATGTTCGTGCCCAGCAGAGCACCGATGCCGAAGCCGACCAGGACGAGCGGTACGGCTCCTTCGGAGATCCCGGTCCTCTCGGTGAGCAGCGGAGAGATGTAGCTGTACGCGGCCATGAAGCCACCAGTGACGAGCGCGGTGGCGGCAAGGACCAGCCACATACGGCCATGGCGCAGGACGGCGAGCTGGGAGCGGACGGAGGGGGTCACCTCGGCGCGTTCCGCGGCGGGGATAAACCGGCCGATGATCATGGCAGCCACGCCCGCGAGGGCGGCCAGCGCCCAGAACGTGCCGCGCCAGCCGATCGCCTGACCGACCCAGGAGCCCAGCGGCACACCGGCCACGATGGCCAGGCTCATGCCGCTCATCATCACGCCCATGGCGCGGGAGGCGGCGGCCGGTCCTGCGGCGGAGGTGGCCACGACCGAGCCGACGGCGATGAAGGTACCGGTGGCCAGCGCGATGATCACACGGGCCGCGAGCACGATGGGGAAAGAGGAGCTGAGTGCGGCGATCACGTGGCCGACGGCGAACACGGCAAGCGCCAGGACCAGGGTGGAGCGCCTGGGCAGGCGCAGCGTGGCGATCGAGATCGTGGGCGCGCCCACGATCATGCCGACCGCGAACGCCGTGATCAGCAGGCCGGCCGTGGCGACGCTGACGCCGAGGTCGGCGGACACCTCGGGCAGGAGGGCCGCGATGATGAACTCGCTGGTGACCATCACGAAGGTGCCGAGGGCCAGCAGCGGGACGACGAACGGCAGCCTGGCGGGCTTTTCTCGGTGAGAAGACATGCGGAGGTAGAGCCTTTGCTGAAGGTGGGCGTGAAACAGGGGGCCGCGTCGCGGGAGCGGCCGGGCGCCGACGCCGGCGCTGGTTCAGCCGAAGGAGTCGGCCTTGATGCTGTCCGGGTCGGGACCGCCGCGCAGGCCGGTGTCGAGGGCGTCGACGGCGGCCGTCTCGTCGGCGGTGAGCGCGAAGTTGAAGATGCCGATGTTCTCCGCGATGCGGTGCGGCGTGACGGACTTCGGGATCGCGGACAGGCCGTGCTCGATGTGCCAGCGCAGCACGATCTGCGCGGGGGTCTTGCCGTACCTGGCGGCGATCTGCGTGATGACCGGGTCCTGCAACGGGCTCTTGCCCGCGTACGGGGCGTCGGGCCAGTACAGGTTCACCGCGCCGAGGGGCGACCACGCCTGGGTGACGATGCCGAGGCCGGCATGCGCCTCGCGCAGCTCGCCCTGGATGAAGTACGGGTGCAGCTCGACCTGGTTGACCGCCGGTACGACGTCGGTGCGCACCATCAGGCCGTTCAGACGCTCGGGGCTGAAGTTGGAGACGCCGATCGCCCGCACTCGCCCGTCGGCCAGCAGCTTCTGTGCTGCCTTGTACGCGGCGACCGTGGAGTCGAACTCGGACGTGTACGGGAAGTGCAGCAGGTACAGGTCCAGGTAGTCCAGTCCCAGCCTGCCCAGGCTGGCGTCGAAGGCACGCAGGGTCGCGTCGTGGCCGAAGTCCGAGAGCCACAGCTTGGTGGTCACGAAGACCTCGCCGCGGTCGACGCCGGAGGCGACGATGCCCTCACCGACCTCCTTCTCGTTGCCGTAGACGGCAGCGGTGTCGATCAGCCGGTAGCCGTCCTGGAGCGCAGTCGTGACCGCGGTGGCGGTCTCCTCCGGTGGGCTCTGGAAGACGCCGAGACCGAGCGCGGGCATCTGCACGCCGTTGTTCAGCGTGATCATCGTGCTCTTGCCAGTCATGGTGGTTCCTTGCATGAGCGGGGGACGGACCGATACGAGGTTCGATACCGGTCGGCCCCTAAGCGGGGCACTGACCATGCAACCCGGAACGGACACGATGAGGGAGTCTCCGCTGTGACGGGTAACAGCAGGGACCCCTAGCGGCATATGCGCAGGCCAAAGCCCCGCCCTTGCTGCCGACGGCAGCCGGAGCAGGCGGGGCCGTGGACGTCGGTTCAGTTCTCGGAGTCCGCCTCGGCGGCCTGCACATCCGCGGCCTCGGCCGTGGCGGACCAGCTCGCCAGCAGGTTCAGCGCGTCCGCGGCCGCGGAGCCGGGGGCCGCGTTGTACAACGCCACGACCAGCCCTGAGCCGTCCGGCAGGTTCATCGATTCGAAGTCGAGGTCCAGCTCGCCGACGACCGGATGCCGGAAGCGTTTCGTCCCCTCATGGAAGACGTGTACGTCGTGGGCGCCCCACATCACGCGGAAGGCGTCGCTGCGGGTCGACAGCTCACCGATCAGGTTCGACAACTCGCGGTCGTAGGGGTTCTTGCCGGCCTCGATCCGCAGCGCCCCCACAGCGCCTCTGGCGATGCGTTCCCAGTCGACGTAGAACCGCCGGGCCGCGGGGCTGAGGAACACGAACCGCACGGTGTTCGCCCCGCAGACCGGATCGGCGTACATCTCCGAGAACAGTGCGCGACCGAGCGGGTTGGCGACCAGAATGTCGAACCGGTGGTTCTTCACGAACGCCGGCATGCCCGGCATCCCGTCAACGATGCGCTGCACGCTGGGCCGCACAGCCGGCCGGGCAGTGCGGCGCCGCACCCGGGCGGGCGTCTTGTTCGCCGCTCGGGCCAGGTCGTACAAGTGCGTGCGCTCCGTGTCGTCAAGCCGCAGAGCCTGGGCCAGCGCCTCCAGGACGCTGTCGGAGACACCGCTGAGATTGCCGCGCTCCAGACGCGTGTAGTACTCGACGCTGACGCCCGCGAGCGTCGCGACCTCGTTCCTGCGCAGCCCGGCTACCCGGCGCTGGCCGTACACGGGCAGACCGGCCTGCTCGGGCGTGATCTTGTCACGGCGAGACTTCAGAAACGCACTGATTTCGGCGCGGTTGTCCATGAGGTCAGGGTAGGTTCGCCGCCCACCAACTGAGAGACCCTGTCATTACCCCTCACAGCAGTAACCCCCAGCGCCAGCCCCTTCCGGTTGGGCGGAGCCGCAGGTCAGAGGGATTCGCCGCTGGATACCTCTCCGCCCCCAGGCGGGATACGGATCACGGGAACGGGACCGCGCAAGCCCACGGACGTTCCGGACGAGTCGCCACCACAATGCAGAGGACTAACATCCGCCCGGCTCCGGACATCACGCCCCTGGAAGCCGATCAGCAACAGCGGCGCCCGATGCAGCCGACCAACCAACACGCTCCAGGCCGCATCAGCCCCGAGGAAGCTGGCGTGACGGTCTTCTGCGGTGAGCGTCGCGTCCCCGGGATGCGCCGCGAGGAAGTCCCCCAGCTTGCACCGTTTACTACACCGGGATGAAGCGCGGGAAACTGCGCGGCGTCTCCACGAGCGTCCTACGCTCACTCACCTGCATCCTGCGCATGGACGAATCCGAGACCCAGCATCGCTCAACACGCTGAACTTGACAGGGAAGACGAAGTGGACCGGCCACTCGTCAGCTGCCCGGGCTGCCCCGGCACCACGCCGGGCGAGCCGGTTCTGCAACCGCTCGAACGCGATGCGGCCCGCGGCATCCCATACGACCAACTCGCCGTTTATGCGGGCTACCACGTGTGTCTCATCGATAGGTCCTTGTTCACTGCCGGATCACCGCTGCGGGTGGTCTCGGGGTGGATGTCGAGCCCGGAGGCTTCGGACTTCGGGATGGTGGCGGGGCTCTGATGGAGCCGGATTGCCGCATCGAAACGAGGCAAGGCGTGATCGCGGACCTGTGGACGACGAGTCGGACTCGTTCGGATGGCTGTCCCAGTGTTACTGACCCGGTGGCGCTGCTCGATCGGGTGGGGATTCGTGAGGGACAGCCGTTCATTCTGGGAGCGGACGGCTCGTACGACCTGCAACTGAACCGGTTCTTGCGTGAGTTGCCGAGCTGGGGTGTGAGGGCCGAGAACAGCGTGCTGGGCTACGCCCGGGACGTCATGCTGTTCGTCCGATTCCTGGAGACCTCGCGGTACGGCAAGTCGATCTGGGCGTGCGACGGTGATGATCTGAGGGCGTACAAGCGTGTCAGGTTGTGGTCGACCGGACCGGGGGCGGTCTCGGTGGGGACGTGGAACCGGTCGGTGGCGGCACTGGACAAGTGGGTGGCGTGGTCGCTGGACGCCGGGCTGCTGAAGCGGGCGCCGTTCCGGTACGTCGACAAGACGGTGATGACGCCGTCAGGGCCCCGTCGGATGCACGTGAACGCCGAGATGGAGTCGGATCCGCAGGACGAACCGTTGCCGTTCGTGTCGTTCGAGGACTACCTGCTGTGGCGGAACGTCGGGTTGCGCGGGGAAGCGCCGGAAGGCGGCGCGGATCCGGTGTGGCAGGGCCGGCACGGGGAGCGCAACGGCCTGTACGCCGACGTTCTCGTGCACAGCGGGATGCGGCTGGGGGAAGCAACTTGTCTGCTGGTGCCGGAGGTACCGCCGGTGGGCGGGCCGGGCGAGTTCCGAGTGGCGGCAGCAGTGGCCAAGCGGCGCAAAGGCCGCCGGGTGTTTCTGCCCCCGCGCAAGCTGCGCCAGGTACACCACTTCCTGGCGGTGGAACGCGATGCAATCATTGCCCGCTGCGTCGCCGAGGACCGCTTCTCGCCCACAGGCGCGGATTGGACGGTGATCCGCGCGGGCCGCTATGCACTGGCCTTGGACGGCGTCTCCCGGAGCTGGCCCTACGGGCGGATCGGTGTGGCGGAGCGGCGCCGGCTCGTACGCCGAAACGGCGAGCCTCTGTGGCTGTGGCTCGCCGATGACGGGCGGCTGCTGGCGCCGGCCGCGTGGCAGGCGGTGTTCCGGCGGGCGAATGCCCGGTGCGCGTCGTTCGGCATCGGTATCGAGGTGCATCCGCACACCCTGCGGCATACCTATGCCGTGTACATGCTGGGTCTGTTGCTGCGGCAGACGGTCCGGGCGCTGGGCCGCCGCCTGGACGGGCCGGTCTCCCGGGCGGAGCTGCGGAGACTGCTGATCGGGAATCCGATGCGGACCCTTCAGCTGCTGCTGGGCCATGCCCGGGAGGCCACCGTCTATACCTACCTCGACGTGCTGGACGAGGCGCAGGAGATCGTACTGGGCGCGTTGGCGCAGTGGGATGCTCAGAGCGTGGCCCTGGAGCAGACAGGGGAGACGGCGTGAGCCGACGGGTCCGGTTCCCACCGCCAGAGGATCTGCCGCCAGAGCCGGAGCCGGTTGCGGCAGTGGGTCCGGTCGTGTTCACCGCGGGGTTCTCCGGTGGGGTCGAGCGGCGCTATGACTTCTCCGCTCTGGCGTGCCCACGACTGGTGCGGTATCTGGCGCGGGCACTGGCGGGGCTGGCGGGAGTGGAGAACAGCCAGAGCTACGTGGGCACGACCGACGCTTACGCCCAGACGGTGACCGAGTTCGTCAGCCACCTCGCACAGGCCACGGACAGCCCCGGCGGCATGGACTTGGAGGACCTGGTCCCCGAGCTCCTGGACTCCTTCGAGGCCAACCTGGTCACCCGGTACGGGGATTCCAGCACCACGCCGTATCTGCGGATGCAGCAGGTGGTGAAGCTGCTGCGGCTCGTCCAGGAGGACAACCCGGACCGGTTGAGTACCGTGATGCAGGCCCGGCTGGGCTTCACCGCGGCGCAGGCGGGCCAGGGCCGAAGCCGGCCCCTGGACGCCTATCCGGATGCCGTGTTCGAGGCAATTCAGGCTGCAGCCCTGGCGGACGTGCGGGCAGCTCGCGACCGGATGCTGGCCGGTGAGCGTCTGGCGGCGACCGGGCAGGACCCGGTCGGCGGAGGCTGGCATGGCTGGACGCGGGAGAACGCGGCCTGGCACATCGCCCGCCGCGGGCCGCTGACGGGAACGGTGCGCGCCGAGCACGGCGCTGGGAGCAAGATCGACGAGCTGGGCGGGATCGGCCGGCTCAACAGCTATTTCTTCCTGACGGCGCACGACGTGGTGGCGTTCGTGGTGCTGCTGATGTGCCAGACCGGCCTGGAACCGGAAGCCGCGTGTGGGCTGTCGGCGGACTGCCTGGTCAACCCGGCCCGCGGGTATGTGAGCGTCGCCTATGTCAAGAACCGGGCGCACGGCCAGTCACGCAAGACGCTGCGGGTGACGGACGGAGGGGCCCTGCACCAGCCGGGCGGATTGATCCGCCTGGCGGTGCGGCTGACCGCCCACGGACGTCGCCTGACCGGCACCGACCTGCTGTGGACGCACACTCTGCGCAGCGGAGAGGTGATCTCCAGCTTCGGCCGCCATCGGGCCACCGACGTCGCCGCCTTCAAGCGGGCATTCCTGGAACGCCATCACCTGGCACCGTTGTTCGAGGCGGCCGGCGAAGAAGCGGTGTTGAACCTGCGGCGGCTGCGCAAGACCTACAAGTCGCGCCGCTACCAACAGACCGGCGGGGTGCTGGAGGACTTCGCCGAGGGCCACAGCGCGCGAGTCGCGGCCAAGCACTACGCCAACATCGACGCTCACCGCCCGCTGCACGAGGAGGCCGTCGAGAAGGGGCTGCGCGAGGCCCTGGATGCCGCGTTGGGGGCGCCCGTTGTTCTCGACAACGATGGCCGGCGACTGGATGGGTCGGCCGACGAACTGCCTCCTGAGCAGGTGAGCGCAGCGTTGTCCGGGGACAGCGACGTGTGGCTGGCTTCCTGCCGGGACTTCCACGCCTCGCCCTTCGCCCGCCGCCCCGACGCGGGGTGCCCGGTGGCGGTGTGGGGCTGTCTGGAGTGCCCGAACGCGGTGTTCACCACCCGTCATCTGCCTGCGCTCTTCAGCTTCGCCGCCTTCTTGACTGACCAGCGGGAGGAGATGCCGGTGCTGGAGTGGAACGCCCGCTTCGCGCTGGCCTGGGAGCGGATCACCTCCGGCATCCTGCCGCAGTTCACCGGCGAGCAGCAGGCCACCGCGCGCCTCATCGCCGAAAGCCACGACCCGGCCCTGCACCTTCCCGGGCAGATCCTCCAGGGACTGACATGACCGCTCCAGCCACGAGGCTTCCTCTCTCCGCCCAGCCGGCCGGGCGTGTCCCGGACGACGCGCCCGTACTGCCCGACCACGTCCTGGCCGCTACGGGGCGCCCGGGACCCGGGCCGCGCTTCGCCGACCCGGTCTGGGAGTTGCGGCCCTTCCTGCCGCGCAGCACCCGCGAGGGCGCAATCGTGTTCGCCTCACTCGACGATCCGGTCGTGGCCCTGGTGCTGCGCGAATACCTCTACTCCCGGCTGCGGCGCGGCAACTCCGCTCTGGTCCGGCGAGCACCGATGAAGCTCACTGGCATTTTCGGGACCTTCCAGAAGGCCAAGATCGTCATCGCCACGCTGCGGGACGTCGGCGCCGCCCGCCTCAGCGACGCGACGGCGGCTCACTTCGAGGCAGCGTTGGAACGCTGGCGGTCCGTCTCGGCGGAGGAGGCGGCGGTGCGGGTGACGGCCCTGAAGCACCTGTTCGCGCATGGCCCGTTCCTGACCGCCGCCCGGCTCATGGTCAACCCGTGGCCCGGCCGGTCCGGGCACGCGGTGGCGGGAGTGGTCCGAGACCCGGAGAACAGCACCGAGCGCATCCCCGAGGACATCATCGCCCCGCTGGTGAAGGCCGCGGTCTTCTACGTCACCACGGCCGGCCCCGACATCCTGGCGGCCCGGCGCGAACACGCCGAGCTGACCGTCGAAGCCCAAAAGCCACGCTCCTTCGGCGGCAATGGCTCCGCGCGCACCCGTGTCGAGTCCTATCTGGCCGAGTTGCGTGCCGCTGGCCGCGGTGTTCCAGCCCTGCCTGAAGGCCAGGCCCGCCGCTACCCGCACATCCCCCTCGTTGGCGGGGTGGTTCAGGCACCGAACGCCTCGCTCGTCGCCCGCCTGGCTGGAGTGGCCAAGTCCGCCGAGATCCGCCGGTACCTCACCGAGGCGGCTGAAGAGATCGGGTACGAAACAGGCGGTCTGCGCACCGCCATGGCACCCTGGCCCGGCACCGGACTCCCGTGGCGACCGGGACTTGGCCCTGCAGAACTGGCCGCCGAAGTAGTCCATATGCGCACAGCCTGCTGGATCGTGATCGCATACCTGTCCGGGATGCGGGACGCGGAAGTCCGTGAACTCGCTCCCGACTGCGCATTCACCGAGACCGGCCCCGACGGCCGCCCCCGCCGCAAGCTCCGCGGGAAGGTCCTCAAGGGCCGCAAGCTCACCGGTGACGAAGCCGAGTGGGTGGTGCTCGATGTCGTCCACCAGGCCGTCGCGCTGCTGGCCGCCGTCAACGACGACCCAACGCACCTGTTCGCCCATAAGGGCATGACCAGCGACGATCTCGTCCTGTTCGGCTCGGTCAACAAACGCCTGAACGACTTCCGCGACCACCTCAACCGGCTCTTCAGCCCGGCGGAGGCCCCCTACATTCCCTGGCATACGGTCGATGGGGCGACGCCAGATCCGGCCCAGGACACCCACGAGCCAGAAGGGGACAACACACAGGAACCGGTGCTCTGGCGGCTGAACACACGGCAGTTCCGTCGCACCCTGGCCTGGCATATCGCGCACCAGCCGTTCGGGATCGTCGCGGGCGCACGCCAGTACCAGCACGCCGAACTCGCCCTGTTCGAAGGCTACGCAGGCACCTCAGCCTCAGGCTTCGCCGCCGAGGTCGCCGCCGAGCGGGCCATTGCCCAGCTCGACTACGTCGAGGACCTCTACCGCGACTGGAACGACGGCCACCGCTCCAGCGGCGGCGCCGCCAGCCGCGTGAACGCCGAGTTCGACCGCATCCGCCGGGAACTGGGCGATCTGCCCGGCATCACCGCCAGCCCCGCCCGGCTGCGCACCATGCTCCAGCACCTGACCAAGACCCTTCACCCGGGCATCCTCAACGACTGCTTCTACCAACACTCCACTGCGGTCTGCGCCCAGCGTGCCCAGCACGCGGGTCGCCCCCTGCCCCTGCTCACCATGTGCCTGACCTGCCCCAACGCCCGCCGATCCACCATCCATCTGCCCCGCCTGACCACCGCCCGCGCCCAAGCCCAGCACCCGCTGGACGCCCCGGCGGCCCTGTCCCGCCTCCAGACCGCAGCCCTGACCATCCACATCGACGAACTCGACCACGCCATCGCCGAACTGCACCCCGAAACCGAGAGCCCTGCCCATGACTGACCCGTCGATTCTGCGCCTGCGCCACGCACTGGAAACCGCCGGCGTCGCCATACGGCAGGGCGTCGACCAGACCATCGTGCACGCCTTCGAGCGGATCATGTCCGGGCACCCCGAGCACACCGACGGCACCCTCACCATCTCCGCACTGTGCACAGAGGCTGGCATCTCGCGCGCCACCTATTACCGCTCGCCCGTGGAGAAGACCGTCACCGGCCTTCTCCAGGCCCCGGACGCACCCCGCTCGCAGACCGACGTCCTCACCAACGAGATCGCCCGCCTCAAACGGGCCGACCGTGCACTGCGTTCCCAGCACGCAGCCGAACAGCGGGAGACCCGAGCCGCTCTCGCCGCCTACGCCAACCACATTCAGACCCTCAGCCTGCGCAACGCAGAACTTGAGGCGGCCAACGCAGCCTTGCGCGAGGGGCTCCAAAGGTCAGACGGCACGCTCACCCGCCTTCCGCTGCCGTCCTGAACTACTGCCCCAAGGGGTGCACGATCTGAGTCCCCAAGCAGGCCGCCGTCACGGACACTCGCCGATCGTCGCAGGCAGGCTGATGGACGCGTCAAGGCTCTCCGCGATGCCCTGCGAAAGCAGCGGTCGCACGGGGGTCGAGACGGTGCTCTCGGATGAGACCGGTGACGGTTCGGGCCATGGGCGAGCCGACGGCTCTTTTCTGGGCGGCAGCCGCGTACGGTCTTCCGCCCCTTTGATCGACTCCGCAGGGGGATTGCCTGCAGGCCGTGTCGGCTGGATCGCGATCCGCAGGCCGAGTCTAAGCGCTTAACATTGCCCTGGGACGTGATCCGGCAGTGGCGAGAGGCGGGGAACGTGGCGAAGGCTGCAACGGTCTATGACGTGGCGGAACGCGCCGGGGTGTCCATCGCGACCGTGTCGATGACCTTCCGCCGTCCGCACAAGGTGAAGGAGGAGACCCGGAAGATCGTCGAGGCTGCCGCCGAGGCGCTGAACTACGTGCCCAGCGCGAGCGCGCGCGGGCTGGCGCACGGGCGGACCCGGGCGCTGGGTCTGTACTCGTTCGACTACTTCCGCCAGGAGGTGATCGAGAAGCCCGCGGAAGCCGCCTCGGTGAGCCCGGCACAGGGCGGCGAGGTCGCCGTGGTCCGGGATGAAGACGAGGAACACCTCCGGTTCCCGCTGTATGTCGACGAGGTGCAGCGTGGTGTCGAGCTGGAGTGCTGGCAGCGCGGTTATGCGCTGCTGATCGGCGGGGGGAGCCGGGCGGACAGTCCGA
Source organism: Streptomyces sp. SAS_272 (assembly GCF_052543235.1). Taxonomy (NCBI): domain Bacteria; kingdom Bacillati; phylum Actinomycetota; class Actinomycetes; order Kitasatosporales; family Streptomycetaceae; genus Streptomyces; species Streptomyces sp. SAS_272. The sequence goes on from NZ_JBMNDR010000055.1 coordinate 28,318, forward strand.
CGGTGGTCACGGACATCGTGGGGCGGGTCGACGGGCTGGCGGTGTTCCCGCGCACGGTTCCCGACGACGTGCTGGAGCGGATCGCGCAGCGGATACCGGTGGTGGCGCTGTCGCAGGGGCATCAGCTCGACGTGCTGAGCACGGTCTGCGCAGACAACCGTGGCGGCATGCGGGCGGTCACGGAGCACCTGATCGTGGAGCACGGACTGCGTGACCTTCAATTCGTCGGTGAGCTGAGCATGTCCGACGCGCAGGAGCGGTTCTCGGGGTTCCAGGCGGCGCTGCGGGCGGCGGGGCTTCGGGTGCCGCGCAAGCCGCTGGCGCGGCTGGCCGTGGACCAGCACGACACCGGCAGCATCATCGCCGATGTGCTGGCCGGCGGCGGTGACGGCCTGCCCGAGGCGTTCGTCTGTGTCACCGACGAGGCGGCGCTGAATCTGATGGCGGCGCTGGCCGCGCACGGCGTGCGGGTGCCGGAGCAGGTGGCCGTCACCGGGTTCGACGGAATCGTGGCGGGCCGGGTGGTACGGCCCTCGCTGACCACCGTGCGCCAGCCGATGCAGGCGATGGGGCGTGCCGTGGTGGACATACTGGTGGAACGCATCGCCGAACCCGCGGGGCCGCCGGTGTCGCGCCGGCTGCCGGTTCAGGTGGTGGTTCGGGAGAGCTGCGGCTGCTCGCGGCCGTAAGTCCTGCCTGGTAGCAGCCACACCCGGCGGCTGCCTGCCGCCCTCGCGGTTTCCGGGGGCTCGGGCCCACCTGCGCGTCCCCGGCCGGACCGTGCTCGTAACGTGACCGCCATAGACCCTTTACAGCCACGACTCTAAGCGCTTAGATTCCCACCACGCCGCAAATCTAAGCGCTTAGATCCTTAGATCGGCCGTTGTCCCGTCAGCCGCTCCCCGGGCGGTTGGCGGTTCCCAGGAGAGGAGCAGCGATGGTGCTGAGAAGGACTTCCACGGCCGCCGTGTGCGTGGCCGCCGCGTTGGTGCTGGCGGCCTGCGGGCGCAGCGGGAACGACGCGTCGTCGACGCCGACGGCCTCGGTGGCGTCCGGCAAGGTCACCGGCACGATCACCCTGTGGGCGCAGGGCGCCGAGGGGGAGAAGCTGCCGACGCTGCTCAAGGGCTTCGAGAAGGAGAACCCCGGGGTGAAGGTGAAGGTCACCGCGATCCCGTGGGCCGATGCGCACTCCAAGTACCAGACCGCGATCGCGGGCGGCACGACCCCGGACATCGCGCAGATGGGCACGACCTGGATGCCCGACTTCGAGAGCGCCTTCCAGGCGGTCCCGAGCGGCATCGACACCGGTGACATGTTCGCGGGATCGAAGGCGACGAACGTGGTGAAGGGCGCCACGCTCGGGGTGCCCTGGTACGTGGACACCCGGGTCGTCTACTACCGCACCGATCTGGCCAAGAAGGCCGGCTATGCCACCGCGCCGAAGACGTTTGCCGAGTTCAAGGCCATGACGAAGGCGCTGCAGACCAAGGCGGGCGCGAAGTGGGGCGCCTCGCTGGTGCCCAGCGGCACCGACTCCTTCCAGTCCGCGCTGCCCTTCGCCTGGTCGGCCGGCGCCTCGCTGATGAACAGCGACGGCACCAAGTGGACGCTCGACACCCCGCAGATGACCGCCGGGCTGAAGTACTACCAGAGCTTCTTCAAGGACGGCATCGCCGACCCCAACCTCTCCACCACGCCCGGCGGCCGGGAAGCGGCGTTCGTCAAGGGCAGTGCGCCGGTCCTCATCGACGGTCCGTACGAGATCGGCGCGCTCAACACGGCGGGCGGCGCCGGCTTCGACAAGAAGTTCAGCGTCATGACGATCCCGAAGGACCAGAGCGCGACCTCGTTCGTCGGCGGCGCCAACCTGGTGGTCTTCAAGAAGTCCGCGCACAGCGCCGCCGCCTGGAAACTGGTGCAGTACCTGTCCAAGGCGAGCACTCAGGCCGACTGGTACAAGACCACCGGTGACCTGCCCGCCGTCCAGTCCGCCTGGGAGGACCCGAGCCTGACCGCCGACCCGAAGCTCGCGGTCTTCAAGGAGCAGCTGAACGACACCAAGTCGCCGCCGGCCAACACCGCCTGGACCCAGGTCAGCGCCGCCGCCGACAGCCAGCTGGAGAAGATCGTGAAGGGCACCGACCCCGCCACGGCTCTCAAGGAACTCCAGAGCAGCGCCGACTCCATCGGAACCGGGGACTGATCCATGGCCCCCACCACCGCACACGCCCCGGCCGGCAGGCGCCGCGCCGGCCGGGGCGCGGGGCCGGAAGGCCGGCCCCGGGGCGGCCCCGCGACCGCACGGCGCCAGCAGGGGCTGGCCGCCTGGCTGTTCGCGCTGCCGTTCATGCTGGTCTTCGGCGTCTTCATGCTCGTGCCGCTGGTGTCGTCGTTCCTGATGTCGTTCACCGACTTCCGCAGCAGCGACGCGCAGACACCCTTCAACGTCAGCTTCGTCGGCCTGAAGCAGTACTCCGACCTGTTCGGCGACGCGCAGTTCCGCAAGGCCATGGTCAACACCGCGTACGTCGTCATCTTCGGCATCCCGCTGACGATGGCCGTGGCCCTGGCCCTGGCGGTCGCCCTCAACAGCGGCATCACCCGGTTCCGTACCGTCTTCCGGGTCGGCTTCTACACCCCGGTCGTGACCAGCATCGTCGCGGTCGCCGTCGTATGGCGGTTCATCCTCCAGCCCGACGGCCTGCTCAACACCATGCTCGGCTGGGTCGGCATCGGCGGCACCGACTGGCTGCACAGCACCACCTGGGCGCTGCCGTCGCTGATCGTGATGACCGCCTGGCGCAACATGGGCACCCTGATGATCATCTTCCTGGCCGGTCTGCAGAACGTCCCCTGGGAAGTGCACGAGGCCGCGATCATGGACGGGGCGAGCGCGTGGCAGCGCTTCCGCCGGATCACGCTGCCCCTGCTGCGCCCGACGCTGCTGCTGGGCGCGGTCCTGCTGTCGGTGGGCTACCTCCAGTTCTTCGAGGAGTCCTTCGTCATGACGCAGGGCGGTCCGCTGGACTCGACGCTGTCGGTCAGCTACTTCACCTACGACCAGTTCGGCTTCGGCAAGTACGGCTACGCCTCGGCCGCCAGCTATGTGCTGTTCACCGTGATCGCCGCACTGAGCGTGCTGCAGTTCCGCCTGCTGCGGACGAAGGACTGAGGCGGCCACCATGACCAACCTGCCCCCCACCGCGACTGCGTCCGCAGGCAAAACGCGCCAGGACGGCGCCGGGCTCACCGTGCCCTCGCGGCGCTCCCGGGCCCTGACCTACACGGCCCTGGCCCTGGCCCTCGCCGCGACGCTCATGCCGTTCGTGTGGATGCTGCTGGGCTCCTTCAAGACCCAGGGCGAACTGCTGCGCGACCCCAGCGGGTGGCTGCCGAAGTCGCCGACCCTGAGCAACTACACGACCTGGCTCGACGACCTGCACATCGGCCACTACTTCTTCAACAGCGTGATCGTCGCCGTCTTCACGGTGCTGGGCAATCTGGTCTTCTGCTCGATGATCGGATACGCCCTGGCCAAGCTGGACTTCCCCGGCAAGCGCCTGCTGTTCATCCTCGTGATGATCACGCTGATGGTGCCCGGCGTGGTGACCTTCGTGCCGCTGTTCGTCATGGTCGCCAAGCTCGGCATGGTCGACACCTACCCGGCGCTGATCCTGCCGTTCGTGGCCTCACCGCTCGGGGTGTTCCTGATGCGGCAGTTCATGCTCGACATCCCCGACTCGCTCCTGGAAGCCGCCAGGATCGACGGCGCCGGACAGGTGCGGACGTTCACCCGGATCGTGCTGCCGCTGTGCGGGCCGCCGCTGGCCACGCTGACGATCCTGACGTTCCTCGGCTCGTGGAACAACTTCCTGTGGCCGCTGGTCGCCGCGCAGAGCCAGGACAAGTTCACCCTCCCGGTCGCCCTGGCGCTGTACTCGCAGGGCGAGAACTCCACACACTACGGCCTGCTGCTGGCCGGTTCCGTCCTGGTCATCACGCCCATGGTCGCCCTGTTCATCGCCCTCCAGCGGTTCTTCGTGCAGGGCGTCGCCAGCACCGGCATCAAGTAGTCCACCACTTTCCGAATCTCACCCCCCACCTCTTGAACCAGGGATTCACCGTGCCACCGAACCCGAACGACCTGCGCTTCCCCGACGGCTTCCTGTGGGGGGCCGCCACCGCCGCCCACCAGATCGAGGGCAACAACGTCAACAACGACTGGTGGCCGCGCGAGCACGCGGGCGACACCGGCATCGTCGAGCCCTCCGGTGACGCCTGCGACAGCTATCACCGCTACCGCGAGGACATGACGCTGCTGCGGGACGCGGGTCTGGACACCTACCGCTTCAGCCTGGAGTGGAGCCGCATCGAGCCCGAGGAGGGGCACCTCTCGCGGGCGGCGGTCGCCCACTACCGGCGGATGGTGGAGACCGCGCTGGAGCTGGGCGTGACCCCGATGGTGACGCTGACGCACTTCACCGTGCCGCGCTGGTTCGCCCAGGAGGGCATGTGGCGCAGCCCGAAGGCCGCGGACCGTTTCGCGCGGTTCACCGAGTTCGGGCTGCCGGTGCTCGGCGATGACGTGAAGTGGGTGTGCACGATCAACGAGCCGAACATCGCCGCGATGATCGCCGGCGGCGAGGACCCGGCCAACCTGGTCGCCTACGCCCTGCCCAAGCCCGATCTGGAGGTCGCCGACACCCTGCTGGAGTGCCACCGCCGCTCGCGCGAGGTGCTCTCCGGCATCGCGGGCGTGAGGTCGGGCTGGACGGTGGCGACCCAGGCGTTCCAGGCCGAGCCCGGCTGCGAAGACCAGGCGCGTGCGTACGGCTACGCGCGCGACGACTGGTACCTGGAGGCCGCCGCCGGCGACGACTGGGTGGGCGTGCAGGCATACACCCGCACCCTCATCGGCCCCGATGGCCCGCGCCAGGTGCCTGAGGGAGTCGAGACGACGCTGACCGGCTGGGAGTACTACCCGCAGGCGCTGGAACAGGGTGTCCGCAGCGCGTGGGAGAAGACCGGCGGCGTGCCCGTATTCGTCACCGAGAACGGCATCGCCACCGCCGACGACCGGCGCCGTATCGACTACACCCGCAGCGCGCTGACCGGCCTGCACTCCGCCATCGAGGACGGCGTCAAGGTCGAGGGCTATCTCCACTGGAGCCTGCTGGACAACTACGAGTGGGCCTCCGGCTACTACCCGACGTTCGGCCTCGTCGCCGTGGACCGCGAGACCTTCGTCCGCACCCCGAAGCCCTCGCTCGGCTGGCTGGGCGAGGTGGCAACCGCCAACGCGGTCACCCCGCAGCAGCCGTAGACCCCACCCATATCAGCCCCGTCCCGCTCCGCTGCCGACCCCAATCCGCGCTGCTTGCATCCCCTCCCGGAAGGAATGTCTCCATGACGCGACACCAGTTCAGCCGCAGAGCCGTCCTCACCGCCACCGCCGCCCTGGCGATGGGCGCAGCAGCAACCTCGGCCCACGCCTCCACGGCCGCGCACGACACGGCACCGCTCACCTCCGGGCAGCGCCGCCGACTGCGCGCCATCGCGGCGGACACCTGGAAGTACTTCGCCAAGACCGGCGTGGACCAGCACACCCATCTGCCGCTGGACAACATCACGCTGGGGACCACGCCCGCCCGGGGCACCTACACCTCGCCGACCAACATCGGCATCAATCTGTGGTCCATCATCAGCGCCTACGACCTGGGCTTCATCTCGCGCGCCGAGCAGATACGGCGCCTGGGCGACGCCCTGGGCGCGATCGAGAAGCTGCGCAAGTGGAACGGCTTCCTGCTCAGCTGGTACGACACCACCAGCGGCGACCCGATCACCGGCCCGGGCGGCACCAGCCTGGACGGCAAGCCGCTGACCGGACAGTTCATCTCCACCGTGGACAACGGCTGGTACGCCGCGAGCCTCGTCGAACTCCGCCAGGCCGCACCGCAGTTCGCGCACCGTGCCACCAAGCTGCTGGACGCCATGGACTTCGGCGTCTTCTACAACGACGGCGACCAGTCCACCAATGTCAACGCCGGCCAGATGTACGGCGGTTACACCGTCGACCAGGGCCCGGCCTCCTTCACCTACGGCATGCTCAACACCGAGACGCGGATCTCCGCGTACATGGGGATCGGCACCGGGACCATGCCGAGCGACGTGTGGTGGCGCACCTGGCGCACCATGCCCGCCCAGTTCGGCCAGCGGCAGATGCCGCAGGGCAGCGCGCAGACCATCGCGGACCCGCTGACGGGCAAGACGTTCGAGGTCGTCCAGGGCCACTACTCCTACGACGGCATCGACTACGTCCCCAGCTGGGGCGGCAGCGTCTTCGAGGGCCTGATGCCCAACCTCCTCGTGCCCGAAGTAGCGCGTGCCCCACGGGCGTTCGGCGCGAACGACGTGGCCTACCTCAAGGCGACCATCGCCTACGACACCAAGGCCCTCGGCTACAAGGTGTGGGGCCTGTCGCCCTCCAGCACCCCCGACGACACCGGCAACTACTCCGCCTACGGCTCCCACCAGCTGGGCACCAGCTCCTCCGACACCGACTACCGCGAGGACGCGGTCACCCCGCACGCCTCCTTCCTCGGTCTCGACGTGCTGCCGCAGGCCGCGTACCGCAACATCGAGCAGCTCCAGAAGTCCTACCCGCAGGTCTACGGCCCGTACGGCTTCTACGACGCCCTCGACCCGGTCACCGGCACGGTCGGACACCGCTATCTGGCCCTCGACCACGGCATGATCCTCGCCGCCCTCAACAACGCGCTCAACAGCACCGGCGGCATCGGCCCGCTGCAGCGCCGCTTCCTGAACGACCCGGTCGGCAAGGTCGTCTCGCGCTACTTCCGGGCCGAGGAGATGTCCGTGACGCCTCTGGACCGCTAACTCCCGGCCCGAACACACCCCCACCTCTGAACCAAGGATTCACCGTGCCACCGAACCCGAACGAGCTCCACTTCCCCTCCGGCTTCCTGTGGGGCGCCGCGACCGCCGCCCACCAGATCGAGGGCAACAACGTCAACAGCGACTGGTGGGCCCGCGAGCACGCCCCCGGCACCACGCTGCCCGAGGTCAGCGGGGACGCCTGCGACAGCTACCACCGCTACGGCGAGGAGATCCGCCTCCTGGCCGACCTCGGGTTCGACACCTACCGGTTCAGCATCGAGTGGGCCCGCATCGAGCCCGAGCGCGGCTTCGTCTCCCGCGCGGCGATCGAGCACTACCGGCGCATGGTCGCCGCCTGCCACGAGGCCGGCCTCACCCCGATGGTCACGCTGCACCACTTCAGCAACCCCCGCTGGTTCGCCGATCTCGGTGGCTGGCAGTCCCCGGACGCGGTCGACCTGTTCGCCCGCTTCACCGAGGCCGCGCTGCCCATCGTCGCCGACGGCGTGGACTGGGTGTGCACGATCAACGAGCCGAACGGCGTCGCCGGCGCCATCGGCGGAGCCAACCTCAACCTGCCCAACCACGTCTACGCCCTGCCTGACCCGCAGGTCTCCCAGACACTGGTCCAGGCCCACCGCCGCAGCCGCGCCGTGCTCTCCGCGATCCCCACGATCAAGTCGGGCTGGGCGATCGCCACCCAGGCGTTCCAGCCCGAGCCGGGCTGTGAAGAAGTCGCCCACACCTACGGCCACCCCCGCGAGGACTTCTTCCTCGAAGCCGCCCGCGGCGACGACTTCATCGGCGTCCAGGCGTACACCCGTACGATCATCGGCCCCGACGGCCCCAAGCCTCCCCGCGAGGGCGTCGAGAGGACCCAGATGGGCTGGGAGTACTACCCGCCCGCCGTCGGCGACGGCATACGCAATGCCTGGAAACTCACCGACGGCGTCCCCGTCTTCGTCACCGAGAACGGCATCGGTACCGCCGACGACACCCGCCGCATCGCCTACACCGCCGGCGCGCTGACCGCCGTCCACCAGGCCATGGCCGACGGCATCGACGTGCGCGGCTATCTGCACTGGTCGGCGCTGGACAACTACGAGTGGGGCTCCGGCTACCGCCCGACGTTCGGCCTCATCGCCGTCGACCGCGAGACCTTCGTCCGCACGCCCAAACCCAGTGCCCACTGGCTGGGTCAGGTCGCCAAGACCGGCCGGCTCACCACCGACGCCTAGCCCGCAACACGTTCAGCCCCCCACACGCCAGAAAGACAGCTCAGACGATGACGCACACCGCGACTCCCTTCCCCGACGGCTTCCTGTGGGGTGCCTCCACCGCCGGCCACCAGATCGAGGGCAACAACGTCAACAGCGACTGGTGGCGCAGGGAACACGACCCGGCGGCGAAGATCGAGGTACCGAGCCTGGACGCCTGCGACAGCTACCACCGCTGGGAGCAGGACATGGACCTGCTGGCCGAACTCGGCTTCACCGACTACCGCTTCGGCATCGAGTGGGCCCGCATCGAACCGGAGCGCGGCTTCTTCTCCCGGGCCGAGATCGCGCACTACCGGCGCATGGTGGACGGAGCACTCGCCCGCGGTCTGCGCCCGATGGTGACCCTGCACCACTTCACCGTCCCCCGCTGGTTCGAGGACCTCGGCGGCTGGACGGCCGACGGGGCCGTCCAGGCGTTCACCCGGTACGTCGAAGCCTGCGCGCCGATCATCGCCGACGGCGTCCGCCACGTGTGCACCATCAACGAACCGAACGTGATCGCCATCCTCGCGGCCGGCGCCCGGACGGGCGACCAGCCCTGGCCGACCGCGGGCGGAACCGTCACCCCCGACGAGGAGACCACCCACGCCCTCATCGCCGCGCACCGGGCCGCGGTCGGGGCGGTACGGACCGTCAACTCCGAGATCAAGGTCGGCTGGACCGTCGCCAACCAGGTCTACCAGGCACTGTCCGGCGCCGAGGATGCCACGGTCGCCTACACCCACCCCCGCGAGGACGTCTTCATCGAGGCCGCCCGCGGCGACGACTTCATCGGCGTCCAGTCCTACACCCGCACCCGGATCGGCCCCGACGGGCCCGTCCCGGCCCCCGCGGACGCCGAGCGGACGCTGACGGGGTGGGAGTACTACCCCGCCGCTGTGGGGCATGCGCTGCGCCACACCGCCGACGTGATCGGTGACGGCACACCGCTCATCGTCACCGAGAACGGCATCGCCACCGCCGACGACACCCGCCGCATCGACTACTACGCCGCAGCCCTGGACCAGGTCGCCGCCGCCATCGAGGACGGGATCGACGTCCAGGGCTACCTGGCCTGGAGCGCCCTCGACAACTACGAGTGGGGGACCTACAAGTCCACCTTCGGCCTCATCGCAGTCGACCCCAGCACCTTCGAGCGCACGGCGAAACCGTCCGCCGTCTGGCTCGGCGGCCTCGGCCGCACCCGCGAACTACCGCGTACGGCCTCCTGACCCGTCCGCCCCGTGAACGCGGGAGCCGGTGGGACCCCTGACCCCCACCGGCTCCCGTCACTCGCCGTGCACGGCCACGCCCTGCCCCGCGCACCGTGCACGGCGAGTCCCCTCCCGTCAAGAAAGGCCCGACCATGTCCATACCCCTCGGCTCCGACCCCCATCGGCCCGCCGTCCATCTGCGCCCGCCGCGGGGCTGGATCAACGACCCCAACGGACTGGTCTTCCACGACGGCCACTACCACGTCTTCTTCCAGTACAACCCGCACGGCTCCCGCCACGGGACGATCCACTGGGGCCACTTCCGCAGCCCGGACCTCACCCATTGGCAGTTGCTGCCGCCCGCCCTCGCCCCGACCCCCGGTGGCTACGACGCCGACGGCTGTTTCTCGGGCAACGCGGTCAGCGACGGCGACCGCTTGGTGGCCTTCTACTCCGCCCACCGCGAAGACCGCTGGTGGCAGTCGATCGCCGCCGCCGACTCCCACGACGGCGGCCTGAGCTGGACCAAGCGCCCCGAGCTGGTGATCCCCGAGCCACCGGACGGCACCATCATGTGGCGCGATCCGTACGTGTGGCGCCAGGACGGCCGCTGGCGGATGCTCGTCGGCGCCGCCCTCGCAGACGGCCGCGGTGCGGCGTACCTGTACACCTCGGACGACCTCGACCAGTGGACGTCCGAGGGGCCCTTCCTCACCAGTGAGACCAGCGACTCAGGCGACGTTCCCGACACCGGGTGGGAGTGCCCGCAGTACGCGGACTTCGGCGCGGGCAGCGGCGCGCTGATCGTCAGCGACTGGCACCCGCAGGACGGACCGCGCGGCACGCTCGTCCTCTTGGGCAGTGTGCGCGACGGGCAGTTCTCGGCCGCCGCCCCCGTGCCGCTGGATTACGGCCCCGACCTCTACGCCCCCGCGCTGCTGCCCGCCGCCGACGGCCGACTGCTGCTGTGGGGCTGGGCCGGGGAAGCCCGCGACCCCGACTGGGCAGACGAGTGGGGCTGGTCCGGCCTCCTCACCCTCCCGCGCGAACTGACCCTCGCCGATGACGGCACGATCCACCAGCAACCCGCCCGCGAACTCCTCGCCCTGCGCGGCCCGCAGACGCTGAAGTCCAACGGCTGCAGCACGTCGTACGAACCCGTCGACCTCGGTCAGGTCGAGCGCTGCTTCGACCTGACCGCCCGCCTGAGAGCCACCGGATCCGAGGAGCCGGTCCTGCGGCTGGTCACCACCGCCGACGACAGCGAACACCTCGACATCCGCATCGACCCGGCAACCCGGCAGCTTGTCGTCGACCGCGACCACGCCTCCCTCGACCCCCGGGCACACGGCGGCTCCTACCGGCTGCCCCTGCCCGATGCGGCAACCGAGACCGTGGAACTGCGCCTGATCGTCGACCACTCCGTGGCCGAGCTGTACCTGTCCACCGGACAGACCCTCACCCTGCGCTTCTACCCCACCGGCGACGACCCCTGGCGCATCCAGGCAGGCGGGGATCTCGACTACACCGTCGAGGCATGGGAGTTGTCGCCGCTCACCACGGAATCGGACCTGGCCGAAGGAGACGCGGCATGACCATCGCGGTAATCGGCGAAGTCCTGGTCGACCTGGTCTGGCCCACCGGCGCCGGCCAGCTCACCCCGCACGCCGGCGGCAGCCCCGCCAACGTCGCCCTCGGCCTGCACCGCCTCGGCAGACCGGTGACCCTGGCCACCTGCTGGGGCGACGACCCGCCCGGCACCCTGATCGCCGCCCACCTCGCCGCCACCGGCGTGCCGGTACGCCGCCTCCCCAGCGCCTCCGGCCGCAGCACGGTCGCACTCGCGTACGTGGACGCGGCCGACGGCTCAGCGACCTACGACTTCCTCCCCGCCTGGGACCCGACCGGCATCCCCCTCGACCCCGAGGTGACGCTGCTGCACACCGGTTCGCTGGCCACAGTCCTCACCCCCGGAGCGGAACAAGTCCTCGCAGCCTGCCGCCAGTTGCACGGCCGCCCAGGCCGCGCGGTCGCCGTCGACCTCAACGTCCGCCCCGCAGCCCTACCCGACCGCACCGCCTACCTCTCGGCCGTCACCCGGCTCGTTGAGGTCGCCGACATCGTCAAGGCCAGCGACGAGGACTTGACCTGGCTGTACCCCGACCTCGCCCCGGTTGCTGCGGCCCGCGTCCTGCTCGATCTCGGCCCGCGCCTGGTCGTCATCACCCAGGGCCCCGACGGCGCCACGGCCATCACAGCCGACCACCACATCACCGTGCCCGCGCCCGCCGTGAACGTCGTCGACACCATCGGCGCCGGAGACGCCTTCCAAGCATCCCTGCTCGACTGCCTGATGACACCGGACGGCGTACGCATCCCCACGACCCCGGACGCGCTGCGGGCGGTTCTTCGACGATGTGCCGTCGGCGGCGCGCTCGCCTGTAGCCGGGCCGGCGCGCGGCCGCCGACCGGCCACGAGATCGACTCCGCTCTCGCCCCGGCGTGAGACGTACGCACAGCCAACGCTCTTGGAGCTCGTTTTGGAACACTCGATCCACCCGGCGATGTACCTGGACCCGCGCGCATCCGTGGCGGCGCGGGTCGAGGATCTGGTGGCCCGGATGACCCTGCCGGAGAAGGTCGGGCAGTTGCTGCAACTCGACGCCCGCCAGGACCTGGTGGACATCATGAGGGGCATGCGTTCCGGAGTGATCTCCTGGTGGGCCACTGGGATCTCACTTCAACGAATCGCCTGGTTGCTTTCGGCTTCATTCGCTTGCGGCTGAGCGCAGGCATGCGGACCGGTTCTGACGGACGCTCAGCGCATGAGGAGCGCACTCCGAAAGAAGTCGTCATCAACCGTGCTGGCTGTGATTGACCGCCAGGAACGGGTGCTGCTATGCCGAATTCACGGCGAGAGTTCTTGGCGGCCGGTAGAGGCAAGAGTGATCCGTGTTCAGCCGTCCAGGTTCTCCGTCATTCACGTTCTGGACACGCTCTTCTCTCACTGGTTCCTTGCGGCCACTCCGGTAGTCGGCAGGGTCGATCCGCTGTCGGAACGAGGCGAACCGTGCGGCATGACCCGCATTTTCATTGCCCGTCACAGCAGAATGCGTCGGCTAAGCCTTCGCGCTCGCACCCATTCCTCTCTGGAAGCCGACTACGTCTGGCATCCTCTGTCCGATGTCGAGGACGAGGATTTTGACGTGTATCCACGCGAGCTCGGATCATTTCTGCGCGGATACCTTGAGGGATGGATTCCTGATGGTGTCATCACTCTCGTTGAGTGACCACGTACATCTCGGCCCGACGCCGGCTGTCAGAGAGCAAAGGAGAGTCCCCCGTGCCAAGTCCTCAGCACCGACGCCGGTCTCCGACGCGCGGCCCCTTGGGATTGGAAGTTCGGACCCTCTTGGCAGCCGCAGGACTGCCCGAAGCGGACACCGACGACCGCTACCGCGCCCACGGCATGATGGTGACCGATCGCGGTGATTCGGTCGGCGTGGAGTGGTTCACCTCTCGCAGTCTGCGTCGCGCCGCCGCCGACGAACAGCTACGAGGCTGGCCCATGGGCGCGGCGGACCGTGCACACGAGGCCGCTCGACGTCATTTGCATGCGGCTCTGTTCGGCATCCTGTCGGAAGTCGGCTACCTGGTGGAGGCTGATTCCACTGACACTCCGGGTGCCCTGACCGTTCGAGTCGGCCTGATTTCCACACCCACGGTGTTGGCCGCGGACATCAGGCGGATCCTTGCGGACCTACGTGGCTCTGCAGAAAGCGCGGAGGGGCCTGACCTGTCGCCGTGAGTACGGCCGACTCTCACGACAGGGCCAGCTGACAGAGCAGGGAACGAAGCGGGCCATACAAGCCTGCCTCCAGAGCTCAGATTCCCCCCTGCGACACATGTGTAGTTCAGAAGCACGCATCGCAGTCGCGGACGCTCCAGCCACATATGCGCGAGGACTGCCTCGTGCGGAGCGTGCCGCTCTTCGCTCAGCGAAATCCGGTCGTCGCCGACTCGGCGTGAGCCGCTGGGCTGACCTCCAGCCTCTTGTTCGAGATCGAGGCCGGTCGACGCGCCGCCACCACCATCGGCGCGCCGCTGACCGCGCACTCCCCTCCCGTTGTCAGTGGTGCCCGTTATCGTGCCGATCAGGTGAAGCAATGGCGCGAACCGTGGGCTTCGGGGGACGTGGGCACCTAGAGCCCGAAAGTGGGGCAGCAGTGGCAGCAGAGGACAGCAGCCGTCTGGAACCGGACGACCTCATCCAGGACCGTGAAGTCGACAACGCTCAGGGGGATCGCCTGGCTCACAGTCATATAGCCGATCAGCTCCATGATTTGGTGCTGTCGGTCCCCATGCCGACCAACATCGCTGTGTGGGGTCCCTGGGGATCAGGCAAGTCGGGTGTGGCCAATCTCCTGAAGGGCCGACTGGAGAAGCAACGGGACGTGCGCTTCGTGCGGTTCGACGCATTCAAGTACGCGGAGAACCCGCTGCGCAGGAACTTCATCATCGCCGTCGCCACCGCCCTGGGCATCAAGGACCCGCGCTTCCACGACGAGTTGTACAACGGGCGAGTCGCCGTGAAGCTTCAGTTCGAGCGCGCCGAGATGTGGCGCCTCCTGAAGATGTTCGGCCAGATGTTCAGTGCTGTTGTCCTCTTCGTCGCCGTCGTCATGTCCCTTCTCGCCTGGGTGCGCGGAGGGGCCTTCCGGCCCGCTTTCGCCGACGTAGCGACCGAAGCACTGAAGGCAGGTATCGCGCCAGCGGCACTGCTGACCTCTCTGGCCGTTCTGGTATCGCGCACCCTCACCCGCGAGCACAAAACAGAGGCAGCCGACAGCGACGAGCAGTTCGAGAAGATCTTCTCCAACCTCGTCTCATTCTCCGGCTCCAAGCGTCTGGTCGTGTTCGTCGACGAGCTGGACCGCTGTACCCCCTCCGATGTGGTGGCGGCCCTGAACGCCCTGCGTACATTTCTGGGGGTCGACGGCTGCATCTTCGTCGTGGCCGCCGACCAACAAGTCCTGGAAGAGGCGCTCACCCAGGCCCTGGAACAGGCCACGCCCGCGGACGCCATCAACCCGTACTACAGCAGTGGAAGCGGCTACCTGGACAAGGTCTTCCAGTATCAGATCAGTCTCCCCCCACTGCTGGTACCGAAGGTGACCAGCTTTGCCGCAGAACTGGTGCGCGGGCGGGGCGGCGTGTGGGGAGCCGTGGACGTCAATCTGGTGGTGAGCGTCCTCGTGCCCTCGCACGTGCGTAGCCCCCGCCGGGTGAAGACACTGCTCAACACGTTCGCACTGACGTACCGGCTGGCCCAGCGACGGGCTGTGGACGGTCTGCTGGAGATTGACCCGATCACACGAGTAGAGGAAATCGCCAAGCTGGTCTGCCTCCGGGTGGAATTCCCTCTGTTCACCAGAGATCTGCTGCTCGACCACCGGCTGTGCGAGTACGTCCTGGCACTGGACGCCGACCCTGAGGCCGATCTGGGCCCTCATGTGCGAGAACAGGTCAGGGAAGCCGCGCGACGGTACGCGAACCTCGACGCCGCTGTCGACCAGCATCTGAGCGATCCTGAGACTTGCGACGAGGACGAAGAGGAGAAGTCGACCAACATCCGAAAGCGCCACGGCCAGCAACTCGTGTCCTACCTCAACCGGACCCGGAAGGTACCGGGCCCGAGTCGTGACCTGATTTTCATGGAGACCAGCGGCAGCGTCTTCGGTCTGCCCGCCGCTCTGGCCGAGACATTGGAGCAACAGGCACAGAACGCCGAGCTGGACGCAGTGCTGTCGTCCGTTGGCGGCCTCCCCACCGACGAGCGCCCTGCCGCACTGAGACTGCTGACGCAACAGGCGCGGGACGCGATCGGCCTGGAGGAGGAGAACGTCGCCCATGCCGTTCTGGCAGTCTGTGGCGACACAGCCATCTCGCTGGACAGTACGGCGGACACAGCGGTCGAGAT
Source organism: Streptomyces sp. SAS_272 (assembly GCF_052543235.1). Taxonomy (NCBI): domain Bacteria; kingdom Bacillati; phylum Actinomycetota; class Actinomycetes; order Kitasatosporales; family Streptomycetaceae; genus Streptomyces; species Streptomyces sp. SAS_272. Next base: position 43,671 of record NZ_JBMNDR010000055.1, read on the forward strand.
AGTCACACCGATCCTGACGCACTCCCCCCACGAACTGCCGGACGAGGTGCTGGCCGGTTGCTGGCGACTGGCGCTGGCGAGTGACCGGCCAGCTGCTCTGGAGCTGCGCACGATCGTGCTGCGACACCCTTCGGTCGAGCAGAACGCCTCGGTGGCCGCCATGGTGGTGCGCAATGTCGAACAGGCTCTCGCAGCGGCCCCCGACCATGTGCCGGAGCTGGTGTCCCGACATCTGCTGGGCGAGGAAGAGGACATGGTGGGCCTGCTCGCCGGGCTCCCTCCCTCGGAAGCCGCGACCCTCATGACACAGGTCGGCCCTCACACCGCGAAAGAACTGCGAGCGCTGGTCGAGGAGCATGCGGAATGGGTTGCAGCGCAGGCGCAGCCCGGAGTCGTCGCGTCGCAGCCCCAACCTGAGCCGGTATCTCCAGCCGAGGCACTCCGGAGACTGGAAGGGCTGCTGGAACACTGGTGCGAGGCATGCCCCGGAGCAGCACACGCCGTCGTGGGTCTGTTGCTGGCGTTGGGCAGCAAAGGCGGCCGGGACATCGTGGGGCGACACACAGCGACGATCCCCACGGTGCGGGAAACGGCCTTGATACGCGCTGTGCTGTCGAGCGCCCTTCGACGTTCGGCCGACCAGTGGCCGACGTGGCTGGGGTTGCTGGACCCGCACTCATCCACCGACGACATGACCGCGGAGTTCGACAGCCTGCTGAAGAACCTGTGGGTGAGAGCCAGCGACCCTGACGATCCTCTGGAACCCGCCGAGGTAGAGCGCATCGCGGACAGCTTCATGCGGCTCTTCGATCACCAGCCCCCCAATCGGCATCCGCAAATCACGCCCTTCGTCCTGCGGTCGCTGTCCCTGCCCTCGACCGATGAGGAAGCCACCGAGCAGATGCGACTGCTCGAAGCACTTGGGCCGCTGGAAAACAGCGGCCTGCTGGAGCGCACGGCACTCGTTCACCATCAAGCGGCAGCGCTCACTGAGTTGCTCAACAATGGGGATGACCTGGTCATTTCGCAGGACAGTGCCCTCCTGGCCTACATCGAGTCGGTCATGAACGACTGCCTGCGTGACCTGGGCTCTCCCGTAACGCATCCGCTCAGTCCCGAGGAGGCCCGCTCTCTGGTGGGCACCCTTGACGACTCGGGCTGGCTCCCAGGACATGAACACACCCACTTGAGGGTCCGTGCGCGCCATCTCCTGCTGACGGGTGGAATCCCCAGGGTAACTCTGGAGGCACTGCCATCGGCGGCTTCCATGGCTGACCACGCCCGTAAACGCCCCGACCGTGCCGGCGAAACGCTGGCCGCGTGGATCGCGCTCGAAGAGCCTGCCACCTCAGACCTGCTCACAGCCATATCGGCATGCCTGCGAAAACCATCTCTCCTTCAGACCGACACGACGCTGCTTCAGGCAGTGGCCTCACGGTTGGCGGCTTTGCCCGCCCAGGAGCAGGCCGGCTTCTGGAAAGATCTGCTGGGAGGCCCAAGCATTCAGCTGCCGGAGCGGGCACTGACCGCGGCCGGATGGCCGTCGCTCCCGGACGCCTTCGCCGCCGAGCTGCTGGCCGACAGATTCGCCCGTGCATCCAAGAATCCCGACCGGCGCGCCGTTCTCGACTTGTGGAAGGCCGCGAACATCACGCATCCGGCCGCCCGCCGCGACCTGCTCCAGACAATCCTCCTCCCGATGCTCGAGGCCAACCAGGGAGCCGCCGAACACGCGCTGTCCTATCTGCCGCAGCTCATGGAATCCGTCCCCAAGGGAATGGGCAAAGCCGTGCGTACGGCTGTCGAAGCCAGCGCCAAGAAGTGGAGCAGCCTCGAACAGCGCGGCATCAAGGCGCTGAAGGCCGTCGGCTACTCCACCGAGCGCACCGGACTGCTGAAACTGCGCGAACGCATCAGCCGCAGCAACGACAACTGAGGCGTCAGTGGTGGCTGGTCGCGCCCAAGGCTAGGACCCACCAGGGCGGGCTTCCGTCGCCCTGCCCTCTACAGCACACGGGCGACCAGGTTGTCGGCGTAATACCGCCTTGGCTCATCCAGAGCGCTCGTGTCAGTGCGCACTGCGCCCCGCGTTCGTGCGGAACCTGGCGTAGGCGATCGCGCTTTCGGAGGTCGGACTCAGAGCACTCGGGACGAAAGGGGGTCTCGTGCTCAACCATCAGTCAACTGCCCCGAGGCATGGTTTCACTCGATATGGGGACACTCACCCGTCTCGAAGTAGCGTTGGGGCAGTGTGCGGCCCCGCCATCGCGGCGTACAACGGGCTCGTCTGAAGGGCTGGACGGCGAAGCCAAGCCGGAGGTCGAACGGGCGGGCCCGTGAGCGATCCCTTCATGCCCCGACTGCGGAACGATCTCCCGTCTCAGCCGCCGCCCTCACGTTCACCATGCTCGGTACGACAACGGCTTCACAGAACAGCCGCGGACTCACGGTCACCCCTGAGGGAATCCCTGACCTGAAGCGGCTGCTCTGACAGCGGACGGTCCCGGCCACAGCTGAAAGTCGAGGGCGTCCTCAAGCCGGGTAAGGGTGCCGATGTCCGGCAGGACGTCACCATTGAGAACGCGGGCGACAGTGGAGTGAGCGACGCGGGCGGTCTCGGCGAGGCTCCTCAAGGACAGACCACGGGAGCGCATCGTCCGGTTCAGGTCGCGGGCGAGCAGCAGGCCGCAGTGGGCGCTCAGCGGAGCGTCAGCAGCGAGGATCACCTCGGGCCAGGTGCCGTCCGCTACGTAGAACAGGGGGTACTTGTCGTTGTTACTGCGCGGCATGTTCCGATCGTGCCACGTGGCAGAGGTGACTTCGGCGGGCCCGCGGGCTGTCCTGGACCGCCGGGCACGGCCAGGGCCACCCGACTCGACAGAGCGCTCCGTACGGCGCATGGCCCAATGTTCCGCTTCCTGATTGCTCTACGGGCAGCTGCCGCCGACGAGGGCGCTCCGGCGCCGACTATCGCTCTGGCGCCGATTGCATCGTCAAATATCGAGTCAGACAGGGCAGTTGGAACACCGTTGTCTGACGTGACGTCAACTTTCTTAAAGCTGACCAGAAACAAGTTTTCCGAACGGATCCCACAGTCCCTCATGGGGCTCCATCTGCCGCTCTGCAAGATGTGATGGGTCATCAGAAGCATCTGGCTTCACAATGATTCAGGCACTGAGTGCGCTCCGCTTCGGGGACAGGTAGGGTGTGCCGCAAGTCGCTTCGGATGCGGATGAGGAGGGTGTGTTGAGCAACGTGACCAGCGGGCCCACACAGCCGCTCATCTCCCGACTGCGACAGATCGCGGATGCTGAGCAGACCCGGTGGCTGCGGGCCGAAGCGGCCGTCGCCGAAGCTGAGCGAATCCTGCAGGAAGCGCGTGAGGCTCAGCGTGTCGCGGCAGAGCGGCACGCGGCGGTCATGGCGACGGTAGAGGCCGCCGAAGCCTATGCAGCCGATCTCGACCTGGCAGGCGCGCAGCACAACACCGCCGAGCCCGAATCCGACACCGCACCCGCGGCGGAACCAGCAGCACCGACGAGTCCCAGGCCCGGATCAGTCATGCAGCTGATCGTGGACACACTGGAGCCGGAGAAAGACACCGAGCTCCACGCGATCTACGGGAATGTGCAGCGCCTGCGGCCCGGAACCACCAACAGCGCGATCCGTTCAGCGCTGTCACAACTACACAAGGCCGGCTCCGTGAAGCTCGTCCGTCGGAGCGTCTACCGTCTCCTGAAGCTTCCGGAGGACTATCAGGCGGACGGATAGAGATCACAACGCATCACCCTAGTGACGCGCACAAAGGCGCCGCCGGAATATTTGGCGATCTTCCAGCGGCGCCCGCGACGCGTCAGCTGAGGGCCCACGCATCGGACTCACCTTAAGGCATGCCCGCCTGTTCTTGCAGCGTCATGCCCGCTTGTCCCTGCCAGGCCCTCGCTAGGAAATTCTTGCATTCGCGCACTATTTGAGGGCCCAAAATGACTCTTTTCCTGCCTTCCCCTGACGGCTGTCTCGGCATACCGCTTCCGGCGCTGTCCGCCTCCGCACCGGCGGGAGGCAGCCTGTGACCATCCCCGGATCCCAGTACTTGAATGTACTTCCAACCGAGCGCCTCACCCCGCGCCGCCAGCTCGAGGTGGTCGACGCCATGGCCGATCTGGGTGGCCCCGAGCGCCACCCCGTGACTGCCAAGGCTCTTGCCACCCGACTCGGCATCACGCCGAAGACCATCAGCAGAGCGACCGGGTTCCTCACACACGCCGCGATCCTCCAACCCGGCCGGGGCGCGTGGGCACTGACCGAGCTCGGGTACTCCCTGGCCCGGCTGCGGTCCAGTGATTCGGCACGCGCCCGGCTCCTGTTGCGGGACCACTGGCAGGGCACCTGGTTCCAGCAGCGCGCCCAGCGGCTGCTGGCATCGGGCCCACTGGAGGAGGCGGAGCTTGCCGCCCATCTGTGCGCCGACCGGCCTGGGCCGCTCGAGCGCGGCCTGTATCTGACGGAATGGATGACGTACGCCCTACTGCTCGACCGCGACGAGCAGGGGCGTCTCACCCTGCCTGCCGAGCAGCAGACTGCCACGCCCTCCGGCCCGGGGCCCTCGGGTCCGATGGGAGTTCTGGACCCTTTGATGAACGCGTCCGCTGAGCAGCTCTCCGCATTGCCCGACGTCGAGTTCATCGCCTTGATGAGTGCCTACAGGACGGTCTTCGCGTCCCTCACACCGAAGGCCCCAAGCCAGCAAGGAAGCTGACCAGCGCTCACCGGATGAGGGGTGCTGCGGCCTGCACTGACGGCCCGCACCCCGGCATGCGCGCCTGCCCGTCCAAGCCCGCAGTGCACCACCTCATGCCGCCCTCGCTCACGGTACGCCGCAATGCCGACGTGCCGTGAGCGCACCTGCCCGCGCGGCGTCTTTCACCCCTTCACCCCCTTCCTGTTGCCGCGGAGATCATCCATGCCCAAGGTGTCGCATGTATGGAACACCCCAGTTCCAACGGTTTTGACCCCTCCCATTGCGCGTCCTGTCGTCCAGGGATCAGAGCCGGTTGTGCTGGTACCACCCCGGCGAAGGGCCCTCACTGTGGGAAGCGATCCCTCTCTCACGTACGCGTTCGACCGTGTCCAGGACGCCTGGCAGACCATGGCCGCCTGCGGCGAGTTCACCGAGCAGACCCTCGACAAATTCGGTCTGCTACTCAAACGCTTCGAGCGCTACATGCAGCTGCGCGGCGCCGTCGTCCTCGGCGACGTCACCACCGATCTGGCGGAGGACTTCGTCACCGCCCGAGGCCGCAGCCGCCACGGCCGTGTCACAGACTCCGCCGCGGCCACGATGCGGCTGCGACGATCGGTCGTCCGTACCGCCTACCGCACCCTGCGCGAACTCGGTCTGAGCAACGCCGACCCCGCCCGCGACATCGTCCTGGCCACCCGCGCGATCGGCGGCGTCCGGCCACTGGCCGAGGACGAGGTCATCGACCTTCGCCACCACGCCTCATTCGTCACCCGCCCCAGCCGCCACGGAGCAGCCGCCGCCCTCGCGCTGGCCGGCGGCCACAGCGGGGAGATCGGGCACATCCGCGTACGAGACCTCGACGCCAGCCGTCGCCGTGTGTGGATGCACGGCTCCACCAAGGTGGATGCTCGCTGGTGTCCCCTGGACGACTGGGGTCTCAACGTCCTGACCACCCGAGCCAAGTTCGTCAGCGCACGGCAGCTCCGCAAAGAGTCCGCGCCGAATGCCCGCCTGGCCGTGTCAGATCGTCACGGATCCGACGCCTACCTGCAGGCCCGCGCGTGTGTCGCCCTGGGCGACCTGCTCAAACGCATCGGCCTGGGCGACGAGGAGGACATCAAACCGTCCTCGGTCACCGCCTGGGCCGCGGTCACGGAGTTCGAACGCACCGGGCACATCGAGGATGCCGCGCGTCGTCTCGGCCTGCGCTCCCTCGACCGCGCCGCAGCCGTCATCGGCCACACCTGGCGCACACCCGGCGATGAGAGAGACCGGGAGGCACTCGGTGCCTGACGATATCTTCGGTGATCCTCTTCCCCAAGAACTGCGGCCCAGCAGAAAACGCCAGCTGAGCGACAAGGAACAGCGCACCCAGCCACAGCGGATCGCGGACTGCCTCGACGAGCCCCTCATCTACGAGATGGCCGAACACCTGCCCGCTCCGGCCAGCCGAGGCTGTCCCCGCCAGTACCCAGCCGTCGTCTACCTCCTGCTCGCCACCCTGATGACCGTCACGGGCTCCAAACGCTCCGCCGTCGGCACCCTCGACAGCAAACAGTGGCGTGCCGTCCGCGCCTCCGTACGACGGAATGCCGGACGCACTGCAGCCGCCTTGCTGCCGCTCACCGCGCCGAGCCGCTTCCAGTTCCAGTACGCCGAGCTGAAGCTCCTGGCCCCCAGCATCGAGCTGCTCCAGGACCTCTTCGAGCGGCATGCTGTGCAACAGGCCCTGAGCCAGGGCCTGTTCCCGGAGGACGCCACGCGCAACTGGGTGAGGCCCGCGCGTAGTCAGCTCCTCGTCGGCGACGCCACTGTCCCCAAAGCGCCCTCCAAAGCGGAACACCCTTTTACGGTCGACACCACCACCGGGGAGATGCGCAGGCACCGAGTAGACCCCGCGGCCCGCCTCTACTACGAGAACGGCGAGAAGGAGAAGCGTCTCGCACGGGGCACGAAGTGGTTCTTCGCCTCGGCTCGTGACGACGGCTACTGGCAGCGTGTCATCCTGGCCGTCCGCCACGTCGCCGGCGGCGACTACGAGGACGAGGCCGCCGTCGCCGTGCGTTCCTTCACCCAGCTCAGCCGCCTGCTTCCCGGCTGCATGGGCGTCATCTACGACGGAGCGTTCCGCGGCGTCCACCGCGACGTCCTCGCCCGCCTCGGTCTGCTGGTCATCAACCGGCAGCACGGCTCGGTCAAGCCACGTGCCTACGAACTCCTGCGCTTGGGGCGCTGCCGCCACGACCTGTGGTGCAACCAGGGCCGCATCGCCGAGCGCGTCCTCCTCGACGACGGCACGAGCACCCTGATTCCGGTTCCCATCAGCCGCCTCGAACACCGACAGGGCCGTACCAAGTCGCGCTGGTATCACCTGCTGCAGATCCCATGCCGCCACGGCGCCCACACGTATCGCGTGCAGGTCGGGATCACCACGACCCCCGACGACCGCATGGCCAAGGATTCGGCCACCGGCCGCAGATTCAAGAGCGACAGCGAACGCGGCTTCCACCGCGCCGAACACCTTCAGCAGATCCCGGAGTCCACCCTCACCCACCAGCAGCTCTACCCGTACCGCAGCGACTCCGAGTCCGTACACAACCAGTTCGACCAAAGCCTGTGGAACGACCGCATGATCTCCTACGGCCTCGAACGCCAAAAGGTCTTCGCCCTCAGCTTCGCCCTCGCCCAGAACGCCACCAGCAGACGCATCTTTCTGGAGCGATCACGGGACCTGCAGGTGATGGGTGCGGGGCGGAAGCCGGCGTAGTACCGCCGAGAAGATCAACCGGCGGTTCGCCGCCTGACCCGCCGGCTTCTTACGGCGAACACCTCCGAGTTCGAGCACCATCCGGTGCCCCTGTGTCTCATCCGGAGAGACCTGTCAGGAGAGATGATCAGTGAACCCTAGGAAGCCTGGCAGGTCGGCAACGGCTGCGGCTTGAGTAGCCGATACTCATCGCCACTCAAGCCACCGCATCCTGCGCGTGATGAGAACCTGCCCGGAGCCGAAGCCGTGACTGTGGTACGTCCCGGCTTTGTCACGGCCGCTCGTACCTTCCCCGGCACCACCCGGATCAGGCTGTCCTCAGCTACACCGACCTGCTGCGACAGGCCGGAGGTGATGGTCTTTCACCTTCACTCGAACCACAGCGCCTCCCGGCGCAACCAAGATCCCCGACAGAGTCAAGCTGAGAACCATCTGACCTGCTGTCACCTCTCCCGCACCTCGGGGGAACCTCCACGAGGACGGTAACGAGGGCACTTCAAGCTATTCGGGGCAGGTCTGATCGGCCGCAGGCAGATCGCCCGTGTCGAGGTAGGCGTTCACAGCCGCGTCAACACACCCGGAGCCCCGGAACAGGTAGACGCCATGGTCGCGGACGCCATCCAAGGTGATCATGCGGGAACCGTTGAGGGCCCGGTGCATGGCCTGGCCCATCTCCAGGATTGCGTTGACGTCACCGGCGGCCTGGACAACGAGGGCCGGCACGCCGTTGCGGATCCAGATCGGGCCTTCGCCCGGCGGGTTGGGCCAGAACGCGCACGGCGTGATGTTGCTGCCCAGCGGGCCGAACAGGGGAGCTGCGGCACGCCCGGCCTCGATGTCGCGCCAGTACGCCTCGACGTCGCGCGACACCGGCGCGTCGGCGCACTGCACGGCTGTCGCGGCGCTGCGCTGCGCGGAGTCCCGGCCGGTCAGTTGGCCCGCTAGCGTGCTCGCGAGGGCCTCTGTCGGCTCGGCGCTACCGGTGTCGGCCGCCTCCACGAGCACCCGGACGGTAGCCGCCAGCTCGACGGCGCTCTCCTCAGTGTCGTCGACCAAGAGGTTAGCAATGACTCCCGGGATAATGGTGTCGTCCACCAGATACTGGCCCACCCGTAGCCGCGTGCGCGCGGCGGCTCGGTAGACCCGGTTCACCGTGCTCAGCACCTGCCCGGTCGTCGTGCCCAGATGAAACCGGTCATCGTGCGCCGCAGCCAGTTCGGCCCACTCGCGTAGCGCTGCCCCGCGCCGTGCGAACACCGTTCGGTCCGGGAAGGACGTGACACCGGGGCGATCCGGGTCGACGGCGCTGTCGAGCACCATCCGCCCAGCTCGCTTGGGGAACCGCTGCATGTACTGCGCGCCCAGGTAACTGCCCTGCGAGTAGCCAAGGAATGACAGCTTCGGCGCGCCAAGCGCGGCACGGATGACGTCCATGTCACGGGCGGCGTTGGCCGTGGAGGCATATGGCAGCACGTCAGCGTTGGTCCGGGCGCACCGGCTGGCCAGGTCGCTCGACTGCGTCACCATGCGGTTGAAGCTGTCCCGGTCGGTGCCGGCGGAGCGTGGCAGCCAGTTGGCGGGCCAATCGCAGTCGATCGGCGTGCTGCGTCCGGAAAAGCGGATGTCCATACCGATGATGTCGAACTTGGCGCCGGTGGCGCCCAGCCCCTGCCTTGCAAGCGGCACGGAGTCGAGCGCCGGGTTGGCCGGGCCGCCCAGGTTGAAGATCAGCGGACCGGCGTAATGGGCCGTGTCGGTGGCCTTGCTGCGGGCGATTGCGACCGTGATGGTACGCCTGCCAGGCCGGTTGTAGTCCAGCGGAACGCGGATGTCGGCGCACTGCACACCGGCTTCATTCAGCGCGTGGCCGTCGGTATCGTCCGCGCTACGCTGGCATGATTTCCAGTCGATGTGTTGATGGTGGTATGGGGCGAGTTTGGCGTCGTGCGTTGTGTCAGCATGCACGGCGGGTACCGCGGCGAGCCCCGCGGTTGTGGCCAGCACCGCGACAAGCAGCGTGAGCCGCCGTGGTTGGTTCATCGGATTCTCCTAACGAGGGTGCGAGGTAACCGGGTCATCCCGGTGGCGCAGTTGCCGCGCGGTGAGTCCTAGCGCGATTGCGGTGTGGCGGCAGAACAGCCCGAACCCGGGTCCGTGGGCGGACGGGGAGGGGTTGCCACCCGAGCGCGAGCGCGTCCCGGTGGATGGAGCTGACGACCGCGCCGTCCGGATCGGCAGATACCGATCCCCTGGTCCAGGACCGCTACCCGGTCATCCACGCTGCCGTAGACCTTCAGTGGGCCGGTGGCACGAGCAACGACTTCTCCGGTCGGCCCTGGCCCGCAGGCTGCGGCGGGGAGGAGACAAGGGAACACAGTAATTGTCGGAGCCCTCCGTAGTCGGTGGCCGTGGGAACACCGAAAAGGTAGGCCGGGAGGGTGTTGCGGCGGATCCCGCTCCGGAGCCAACCCGGTCCCGTACTGAGGTACGGCCTGCACCCTGCGGCAACCGCCGGACTCATACCGGGGTATGAGCCCGAACATGGCTCCGTGGGGCGGAGAGGCCGTTGGATCAGCCGCATACGCTCGTGAGTTCGACAGCGGTCGGCGCGGCGGCGGGTGGATCATTTGCGGACCGACTGGCGTGGGCACAACACGCCTGCCCGACGAGTACCTGGCGCTGGCCGTACATCGAGGCGTGTGCACCGCACGGGCCACGGCGAGTGTGCTGGCTTCAGACACGCCGCTCGGGGCGATCGCGCCCGTGCTGCCCCCAGGAGTGGACCTCACCGACCCGCTCACATCGTTCTCCTTCATCGCGCGAAGCCTGCGAGGAGAAAACGCCGCCTATACCCCACTCTTGGTAGATGACATCCACCTTCTGGCCAGTGGGACGGCTGCGGCGATTGACGTCATTCGATTCGGGCTGCACCGGGATCTGCGGAAGATGCGCCAGGACTTCAGTCGTGCGACGCCGCCGTCGCCGAACCCGTGCGCGTTGCCGGGAGCCGCTGGGTGATCGAGGAAGCCTTCCAGGCCACGAAGAACAAGCGCGGCCTCGACCAGTACGAGGTCCGCCGTTATGCGGGCTGGTACCGCCACATCAGACTGGCCATGCTCGCCCACGCCTTCCTCGCCTCCATGGCCTCGACGGCAGCCGAAAAGGGGGCGGCAGAAACGGTTCCGGCACTCTCGCGCCACTCACCGTGGCAGAAATGCGGCGACTCCTGGCAGCCGGCCTGTCCCCCGTGACACATCTGGGGCGCACAGGACGTGCGCTGAACTGGTCGCGCTGGCGCAGGCACCACCAGGCCACCGCCAGAGGCTGCCACTACCGCCGCCGCATCCGAGGTCACGGACTTCCACAACCTGACGTGAAGTCAGCCAAGTGCCCTAAGAAAAACGGCTCTGACCAGCAGTGATAGCGATCTGCGACCGAAGTAGCAGTACTTCAGCCGCAGATCGTGATCATGTATGCGGAGGCCACTTTCAGTAGCCTGCCTGCGTGGCTGAGATCTGGGATGAACAGCAGCTGGTAGCGGATGGATTCGAGCGTGTGCATGTCGAGTTGGCGTGGTATGACGGTCCCCGGGAGGGGATCGCCGACGTCGGCGGGGTCCCGCACTACTTTCTCAATCACGACTTTGCCCCCTCCGATGCGGGTGACGAGTACCTAGTGTGGCCTGCGGATGTGGCCGTTCTCGCACTGGAGCTGGAGCAATGGGCGATCTTCGCCAGGTGGTACGCGCGGAACGAAGCAGGGACCGACGCATTGGGCACACATCCCGGTCAGGGTGGAGTCAACGCCCGCTACGACGAACTGGCCTTGCTGCTCGCGCCGCACCGTGAGGCGCCGGACGACGCGCGGCGGTTTATAGGCGAGTTGCGGTTCGACGCCGACGCTCGCTACCGGGCCGAGGGGGCCGCCTACTGGTTCCGGTGGGCTCCGAGCAGGTGAGGCCGCCGTTGAGTTTCGGGTTGGGTGTGCGCGCGTCGGCCGCTGGCGATGTTTGCACCCGGAACGGTTCAGCAACCTCGCCGGATGACGAAAAAGTAAGCAGGTCATCCAGCACATCAAAGATCTGGGTGATAGACGCTGAGGTCGCCGTAGCCCGACAGGACGGCGGAAAGGTTGTCGGGCCTGTGCCGCAGTGTGGTGTCCAGGAAGGTGAGAGTGGCTGCGGCGACAATGCTTGGGCTCTCGGTGCGGCCCAGGGACCCGACTATCGAGGGCACCGGCGGCAGGTACAGGGGGGCGTCCATGAAGGTGAGGTGGGCGGCGCCGGGGATGGTGAGCCGGTAGCTCGTCGCGGTGCTGAGCTTGAGGACCTTGGTGAGGCGGGGTACGTAGCCCGGGTCGGTTTCTGGGCTGATGGCTTGGGTGAGCGCGAGCGCGGGCTGGCGGAAGGAACGCAGGTTGGGGTCGCGGGGGTAGCCGTCCAGGGGGCCTTGACCCAAGGCCCCACCCGCTTGTCGTTCACGCGCGGGGCCGTGACCTCGACGGGACCCGCGGCGGTGGTCACGGTGCGAGGCCGGTGGTGGCCGTTGCGGACCACCAGGCGCCGTCCGGCCCCGTCGGTCTCGGCGGCCAGCTCGGCTATGTACTGGTTGACCTCGGCCTCCAGCGCGGCGGCGAGCATCCGCCGGGCGCCCTCGCGGACGATCTCGTCGATCAGGGAGCCGGACTCGGTCGAGCCGTCGGCGTTCACTACGCTGAGCACGGGCGTGCCTTCCCGACCCGCGCTGCGAACGCGGGCCTCTACTCGGTGACTTGTAGATCACTCGGGAAGGTACGCCCTTCGCGTCCCGTCCCGAAGACCGATCCACAAGTCCTGAGCATTGCTCGTTCAGCTGAGTAGCGCCTACTCAAAATTGCTTCGCTATGCCGACGGACCTAGGGGAGCGACAGCGAAGGTGTTAGCGTGCGTGCGAGTCAGCAGATTGCTGGTACGTCAAGAACCAGCCCGTCGGCCGGAAGTGCATTAAATGTCATTTCCGGTATTGCGGGGACCGGCGTACTGTTCCAGAATTCCCCACACAGAAGGATGAAAAGGTGCGTAAGAGATTCCTCCACGCCGCAGCCCTGTCTCTTGTCGCTGTGGTGGCTACCTCCCTGCCGGCCCATGCATCGACCGCGCCGGACGTACCGCGGGCGTCGACGGCCACGACCGCTGTGTCGAACTATGTTTCCTCACCGCTCTCCTACGAGTACGACTACTCACTTGGCTCTTCTTTCTTTTACACCGGCGAGAGCGTGATGAGCGGTGCTGCTCGCACTTTCCTGTCCACCTTCCCCGTCCCGGCGAACTGCGGATCCTATTCGCAGCTTCCTCCCGCACAGACGCCTCCTGTGCGCTGCAACCTCTCCGTCGGCCCATTGTGGAATCCCATAGCCGTCGTCAGTCGCACCACCACGTCGTTCGGGTTTCTGTCGCTTCCCGGTCACGCCGAGGGAGCCGACCGCAACATCCGATTCACCTTCTACCGGACCCCCACGTTCGAACTTAGGATGAGGGTGGAAGGGTGGGGTCCGTGGACTCTCGGCGCTGCGACGAGCATCAGCACGGGAGTGGTCAACACCATGTGGCAGACCTACGCCAACACACTGCGCACCGAGATCAGTAACGGCAGGCTTTGACCTAAGGGCTTGCAGATCATCAAGGTGTTGCTTCCCGTCCCATGGCTCGTTGATGTGGTATGCGCATCCCGGACGAGATCTGTACCCAACTCACCATGAAGTTCGGGGTGCTGTTCCCGCACCTGGACGAGCGGCAACGACGGCTGCTGATGGCCGCAGAGGCCCGTGTTCTGGGACATGGTGGTGTTCGGGCCGTCGCGCGGGCGGCCTCGGTGAGTGAGACCACGGTCCGCAAGGGCGTGTCCGAGTTGGAGGCCGGTGAGGCCCCTCTGGGGCGGGTGCGGCGGCCGGGCGGAGGCCGCAAGAGGGTCGCAGATCTCGATCCGGGGCTGCGGCCAGCTCTCCTGGCTCTTGTCGAGCCGGACGAGCGAGGCGATCCGATGTCGCCGCTGCGGTGGACGGTGAAGTCGACCCGCACTCTGGCGCGGGAGCTAGCCCGGACCGGACACAAAGTTAGTGCGGACACCGTCGCGGACCTGCTGCGAGAGGAAGGCTTCAGTCTGCAGGCCAACGCCAAGACCATCGAGGGAAACCAACATCCCGACCGGGATGCCCAGTTCCGCTATCTCAACGAGCAGGCCCGTGACCACCGGGACGCCGGCCAGCCAGTGATCAGCGTGGACACCAAGAAGAAGGAGCTCGTCGGCGAGTTCAAGAACAACGGCCGCCAGTGGCGGCCTGCGGCTGATCCGGCGCCGGTGAACGTCCATGACTTCGCCGACCCCCAGCTGGGCAAGGCCGTTCCGTACGGGATCTACGACCTCGCGGCGAACACCGGCTGGGTCAACGTGGGCACCGATCACGACACCGCCGCATTCGCGGTGGAATCGATCCGGCGCTGGTGGTGCGGCCAGGGCCGGGTCGCCTACCCGCAGGCGACGCGACTGCTCATCGCCGCCGACGCGGGCGGTTCGAACGGCTACCGCACCCGGGCCTGGAAGCTCGAACTCGCCCGGCTCGCGGCCGAAACAGGACTGACGATCACCGTGTGCCACCTGCCGCCGGGCACATCGAAGTGGAACAAGATCGAGGTGCGCCACGAGGCGCCACTGTTACCGGGCAGGGGTGCGAGACCCCTGCCGCCGGACTGTCGCAGCAGGCCGGTGAAGCTGAGGGCAGCCGATCCGTGGAGACGCACGGGGAGGTAGGAGCAGCCCTGACAACGACGGAGCGCGTCGGTACTTCCAGACGGCGCGGGTCCGGCAAGCAAGACGAGACGCCGTACGAGAGGAACCAGTGCCTGACGTCCCGTAAGTGTTCCACCGGCTCCAATCTGGAGGATCTGGGCCGGGTGCAGCGCACGCCGTCCGCTTGTCGGGCGACGACTTCGAAGCCGGTCTTTCGATGCTGGTGAGGAGGCCACGCTGAATGCCTGCGGCGTAGGCGTGGCGATGCTGTCGGGGTAGAGCTGGACGGCTCGCTCGTCGACCGGAGAGTGGTGAACGTGGGAAGCATGCTGGAACCGCCCTTCCCAGCTGGCATCCAGTCAGCCGGTGGGCAGGCCCGTCGTCGGCTGACGGCTCCGGTGTGTGGCGGAGGCCCCGTAGTAGTCCGAGCGCACGAGAGGTGCGTACATGGCGAAGGGGGCCAGCAAGTCAGCGGCCGAAGTGCTGGAAAACCAGGAGGTTCTCGCCGGTGAATACCGACGAACTTGAGGCCGTTACGTATGTGGCGGAGCGACGGGTACTGGAGATCCAGACCAAGCTGCACCGTTGGGCCCGTGATGATCCTCACCGCAGGTTCGATGACCTGTTCAACCTCTGTGCCGATCCTGCGTTTTTGCTGGTCGCGTGGGATCGGGTGCGGGGTAACAAGGGTGCGAAGACCGCCGGGGTGGATGGCCGCACCGCGGCGTCCATCGTGGAGCGGACGGGCGTCGAGGAGTTCCTCGGCGAACTGCGGGACAGCATCAAGAACCGTAGTTTCCGTCCACTGCCGGTGCGGGAGCGGATGATCCCCAAAGCGGGCGGGAAATTGCGCCGGCTGGGGATCGCCACGATCGCGGACCGGGTGGTTCAGGCGTCCTTGAAGTTGGTGCTGGAGCCGATCTTCGAGACGGATTTCCTCCCGTGTTCCTACGGGTTCCGTCCGAACCGCCGGGCCCATGACGCGGTGGCCGAGGTGCGTTTCTTCACGTCCAAGTCGTATGAGTGGATCGTGGAGGGCGACATCAAGGCCTGCTTCGACGAGATTTCACACTCTGCCCTGATGGACCGGGTGCGGAAGCGCGTCGGGGACAAACGTGTCCTGGCCCTGGTGAAGGCGTTCTTGAAGTCAGGCATCCTCGGTGAGGACCGTGTACTTCGGGAGACCACCGCCGGTACCCCACAGGGTTCGATTCTCTCGCCATTGATGAGCAACGTGGCTCTGTCGGTCCTGGACGAGTACATCGCCCAGTCTCCGGGAGGTCCGAGGTCTACGCCCTGGGCGCGGACCAAGCGGCGTCGTCAAGGTCTCCCCAACTACCGGCTTACCCGGTACGCGGATGACTGGTGCCTGATGGTCAAAGGCACCAGGGACGACGCCGAAGCTCTGCGCGAGGAGATCGCGGAGGTGTTGTCCACGATGGGCTTGCGCCTGTCCGTGGAGAAGACCCTGATCACCCACATCGACGAGGGGCTGGACTTCCTCGGGTGGCACATCCAGCGCCACCGCCAACGCGGATCCAGCCGCAGCTACGTCTACACCTACCCCTCGCGCAAGGCCCTGACGGCCGCGATGGGCAAGGTCAAGGCGATCCGCCGCAGAACGGCCACCGGCCTGTCACTGGACGAACTGCTCATCCAGATCAACCGGATGCTGTTCGGCTGGTGCATGTACTTCCGCCCCGGGGTGTCCAGCGCGACCTTCCAGTACCTGAGCTCGTACACGTGGAGCCAGGTCATGAAGTGGCTGCGCCGCAAGCACCTCCGGATCAACAGGAAGGATCTCCGCCGCCTCTACTGCGGTGGAGGTTGGTGGCCAGCAGGGGAGGAACGGACACTGTTCGATCCCGGCAAGGTACGCACGACGCGCTACCGATACCGGGGAACGGTCATCCCTTCTCCCTGGCCGACCGCCGGATGAAGGCGATCACTGACAGCCGGACGGGACTTGTGGAGCGCCCGGTGCCGTGAGAGTGGCACGCCGGGTGCGGGAAGAGGCCCGAAGAAACGGCTCGCTCGAAAGACGAGACCGCGCTTCGGGCCTACTTCACCACCGGCTCTTCTCCCACATCACCATGAACTGGCGCGGCCGCCCGCTGACCAGCCACGAAGTCATCGTCCAGTCCATCGCCGCGACCACCACCCGCACCGGACTGCGTGTCATGGCCGAGCTGGACACCAACGTCTACCCCACCGGAGTCCAGATCGGCGACGTGGAGATGGCGTCCCTGCCACTGACCCGCCACGCCTTCCACGGCGACTGGAACTACGCCCTGCACCCCCAGCCCTGCCCAGCCATCCCAGCACCCCGGGCTCCACAGAAGCCGGTCCCGGAGTGGAACCACGCCCTCCTGTCCGACCCCGCCCTGACCGGCATGTCCCGGCAGCAACTGAGCGACCTCACCGACACGTTGGCCATCCACGGCGACGTCAAGCGCGGCCGCCCGCCCCGACTCACCTTCCCCGACCAGGTCCTCGCAGCCGTCCTTCACCTGCGGATCGCCCTGGCCGCGGAACCCCTCGCCGTGCTGTTCGACAGCAGCCGAACCGCCATGCACCGCACCCTGCTGAAGATCAGAACACTGCTCAAGGCACACAGCATCGTCATCCCGCCGGCAGCCACCCCACCCTCCGCCCTCACAACCCTCCAGGCCCGAGTTCAAGCCCTGAGTGGCAACCCCAACAACGTGATCAAGACGCCATGTTGATGATCTGCAAGGCCTTAGTGTCTCCTGATCCTGCTCATGTCATTTCGAGTTGTTATTGACGAGTTCTTTCACGTTGGTCGCGACGAGCCGGACCTTCGCGAGAACCTCGTCGGCGGTCGCGGTCCAGGTGAACGGTTTCGCCGTCGCGTTCCACGAGTTGATGTAGTCGCGGATCTGTTGAGCGAACGCGCCAGGCGGGAGATCCGCGAGCGACATGCCCCCCCCGGAGTAGACCCCATGGATAGCGAGCACATACAGACCTGCCTAGCCTCGAAGTTTCGTGACGGTCTGCCGACGGAGTCGGTGGACGGTCTTCGTGCTGTGAGTTGAGGCTGCGCAGGCTGAGGGCCCGAGTGTCGCTTCGGGG
>NZ_JBMNDR010000056.1:0-21124 GCF_052543235.1 Streptomyces sp. SAS_272
GGGCCGGGTGGTCGCCCCCTCGATGTCATTCGTCGGTGGGCGGCGTCAGTGGCCGCCCTGCTCGTCGCGCCGACGCTGCCAGCGCTGCTCGATACGGTCCATCATGGAGCGCTTCTGCCGACCCTCACCGCGACTGCGCGGGGCGCCCGGGGCTCCCGCCGCGGCCTGCTCGCCGGGCTTGGGGGCCTTGCGCCAGCCGGTCACGGCGAGCACCGCGCATCCCAGCATGACGAGGAAGCCCACCACGCTCAGCCAGACCTGCTTGGCGACCATTCCGGCCATGAGGAGCGCGATACCCACGAGGAAGCCAGCGACCGCCTGGTAGACCCGCCGCCGGGTGTACGTACGCAGCCCGCTTCCCTCGAGCGCCGACGCGAACTTGGGATCTTCGGCGTACAGCGCTCGCTCCATCTGCTCGAGCATGCGCTGCTCGTGCTCCGAGAGCGGCACGGAGTCCTCCTCATCGTGCAGTCGCCGGGGCGACCCTGGGGGTCCCTTCAGGATAGGCAGGGAATCGCCCCCGTGAAACCCGCCCCTCTACGCCAATTGGCCAACCGGAGCCCGCCATGGGCGTCCCGGCTCGCTGAGGTGTCCATTCCCCGGCGGCCGACCCGTCATGCCGGGCGGTCTCCCTCGATCATACGGCGCACAAGCCCGGAACGGGGGGCCTGTGGCGTACTCCATGCACAGTCAAGCGCCTGATCAGCGGTACGACCCGGGCGGCACTCAGCTCCCGTCGGTCCCCCGTGTCTCACCGAGCACATGAAGCTGGGTGGCCACGGAGTGGAACGCGGGGAGTTCGGCGGCGGCCTCCTCCAGCTTGAGCAGCGCCTCCAGGGCGCCGGGCTCGGTGTCCACGAGGACGCCGGGCACGAGGTCGGCGAAGACCCGGACGCCGTGCACCGCGCCGACCTGGAGGCCCGCGCCCTCGGCCAGTGCGGTGAGCTGCTCGGCGGTGAAGCGGCGCGGCACGGGGTCGCCCTCGCCCCAGCGGCCGTCCGCGCCGGTGAGCGCCCGGTGGGCCTCGGTGAAGTGGCCGGCGAGGGCGCGTGCGAGCACGGCTCCGCCGAGGCCGGCGGCCAGGAGGCTGACGAGGCCGTCGGAGCGCAGCGCGGCCACCGCGTTGCGGACGCCCTCGGCCGGGTCGTCGACGTACTCCAGCACGCCGTGGCACAGGACGGCGTCGTAACCGCCGCGCTCGACCACGTCGAACAGCCCGTGGGCGTCGCCCTGGACGCCCTTCACGCGGTCGGCGACGCCTGCCTCGGCGGTGCGGCGCTCCAGGGCGAACAGCGCGTTGGGGCTGGGGTCGACGACGGTGACCCGGTGCCCGAGGAGGGCGACGGGCACCGCGAAGTTGCCGCTGCCGCCCCCGGTGTCGAGGACGTCCAGCGACTCGCGGCCGGTCGCCTTGACCCGGCGCTCCAGAGCGTCCTGGAGGACGTCCCAGACCACGGCGGTGCGCAGAGAGGCGCGGGAGCGGGGGTGGGAGGCGGGCGGGCGCATCGGATCCGACACGGCAGTTGACTCCTCGGCGCGGCACCGCCTCTTGCGCGGCGGAGCGAACGGGCTGCCTCCCCGGGGGGCCCGGCCCGCGCCGGTGCGCGGGCGGGTGGAGAGGAGGCTTCAGGCGCCTTCCACCCTATTGCCTCCGCCGCCCTCAGCCGGTGCCGGCGGTACGGGGCTCGGCCGCGACCTCCTGGACCGGGGCGGGCGGCGCCTGCCGCAACCTCCCCGGCCGGCCCGGGGACCGCTTTCGGGGCGGTGCACGGCCGAGTGTCGGTGGTGCCCTGCGCCGACGGGGGCGCCCGGTCGCGGGCGGGCATGTCAGCCGGCGTCCGGCAGGTCGCGCCGGTGTGCGCCCGGGCCGCCCGGGTCGTCCTCCTCGTGGCGCGGCTGGGGCAGGACCGGCTGGAGCACCAGCATGCGCTCGACGAGACGGAGGAACATCGCCACGTCGCGGATCAGGTCGTCGGCGTCCCGGCGGCCGGCCGCGCCCTGGATGCCCGCCTCGGCCCGGGCGCGCCGCCGGGCGCCGGAGGCGAACAGCGCGCTCCACTCGGTGAGTTCGGGCGCTATCTCGGGAAGCACCTCCCAGGCGCTGCGGATGCGGGCGCGGCGGCGGGAGGAGGGTTCGGGGCGGCCGCGGGCGGCGAGCACGGCCGCCGCGGTGCGCAGGGCGGCGAGATGGGCCGTGGCATAGCGGTCGTTGGGGGTCTCGAGGGCGGCCGCCTCTTCCAGGCCCGCGCGGGCCTGGGCGAGCAGGTCGAGGGCGGCGGGCGGGGCTGTGGTGCGGCGGAGCACGGGGTGCACATCGCTCGCCGGGCCGGTCAGTGAGGGGGCAGGGCCGGTGGCGCGGCGCCGGTGTGCGGCGGCTGCGTGGTGGTTGGCCATGACGAACCTCCTGTCGTCAGTGTGACGGCGCGTCCGATACGGGCTGCCGTATGTGCCCATCGTGCGGTATGCCACTGACAATCCGTTCTGACCTGGGACTTTGCCTCGATCGAAAGTTCGGGTTAGTTTTTGCACTGACCAGTCAGTTCAAAAACCACCGGGGGAACCAGTGGACGAAGTCGGTGTCACAGCCGACGGCTTGGGGCTGCGAGGCCCCCGCGGATGGGCGTTCCGAGGCGTGGACGTCGACGCGGAGCCGGGATCGCTGATCGCGATCGAGGGGCCCTCCGGCTCCGGCCGGACGAGCCTGCTGCTCGCCCTCACCGGGCGGATGAAGACCACCGAGGGAACGGCGGCCGTCGGCGCGGCCCGGCTGCCCAGGCAGATGGCCGCCGTACGGCGCGTCAGCGCGCTCGCGCACGTCGCCGGTGTGACGGACCTCGAACCGGCCCTGACGGTCGGCGAGCACCTGCGCGAACGGGCGCTGCTGCAAAGGCGGTTCGACGGCTCCGTACGCGATCTGCTGCGCCCGCGCGCGCAGCGGGAGGCGCGCACGACGTCGCAGATCGACGCCGCCCTCGCGGCCGCCGGGCTCGACCGCGAGGCCCTGCCCAAGGGCGCGCGTACCGCCGTCCGCGATCTGGAACGCATCGAGGCCCTCCGGCTCTCCGTGGCGCTGGCGCTCATCGGGCGTCCGAGGCTGCTCGGCGTCGACGACATCGACCTGAAGCTGACGGACGCCGAGCGGACCGAGGTCTGGACGCTGCTCGGATCGCTCGCCGAGGCGGGGACGACCGTCCTCGCCGTGTGCGGCGGCGAGGCTCCCGCGGACGCCGTCCGGGTCCGCACGGACGCGGACACGGCCGCCGGGGCGCCGGCCGCCGGGGCGCCGGCCGCGCGGGACGGGGTCCGCGCGCCAGACGCACCGGAACCCGCGCCCGGCGGGGCGGGGCAGGACGGCGACGACGCCGTGGACACCGGACAGGGCGCCACCGACGCCCCGACCGACGACGAGAAGGAGGGGGCGCATGCGGACGCCGAGACTGGCCGCGCTTGAACTACGGCGGTTCGGCCGGGGCAGGCTCCCGCGGGCGGCCCTGGTCGCGCTGCTGCTGCTGCCGTTGCTGTACGGAGCGCTGTACCTGTACTCCTTCTGGGACCCGTACGGCAGGCTCGACCGCATCCCCGTGGCGCTGGTGAACGACGACACGGGCGCGAAGGCCGACGGGAAGCGGATCACCGCCGGGGACGACATCACCGCGAAGCTGCGTGACAGCGCGGTCTTCGACTGGCACGAGGTGAGCGCCCAGGAGGCACGCGCGGGCGTGGAGGACGGCAGGTACTACCTGTCGCTGACCATGCCCGCCGACTTCAGCCGCCGGATCGCCTCCAACTCCGGCGACTCCCCCGCGACGAGCGCCCTCCAGGTGCGCACCAACGACGCGAACAACTACATCGTCGGGCAGATCTCCCGGACCGTCTTCAGCGAGGTGCGCACGGCCGCGTCCACGAAGACCTCCCGCTCCTTCCTCGACAAGATCTTCGTGTCCTTCTCCGACATCCACGGCAAGACCCAGGAGGCCGCGGACGGGGCCGACGACCTGACGGGCGGCATCGGAAAGGCCGAGAAGGGCTCCAAGGCCCTCGCCGACGGGCTCGGCGACGCCAAGGACGGCAGCGGCAAGCTGGCCGAGGGGCTGACGAAGCTCGACGAGCGCGCCGACGCCCTCGAGGACGGCTCGCAGAAGGTCGCGGACGGCACCCAGGCGCTCGCCGACAAGGTCAACGGCTTCTCCGGCGCGGTGGGGCCCTTCCTCCAGGACAACGAGAAGTCCATCGGCGACACCGCCCAGCTGGTCGCCGACTCCGCCGAGCTGATCGACGGCGATCTGGCGGCCCTGGTGAAGGCGGCGCCACCCGCCGCCAAGGCCGCCCACACGGCCTCCGACGCCCTCGCCGCCATCCACAAGGCACGCTGCGAGACGCCCGTGCTGCCCGACCCCGCCTGCGCCGAGCTGGCGAAGGCCAAGGACTCGGCGGCCGACGTCGCGACGGTCGCCGACGACGTCAACACCCTGATCGCGGACCAGGACGGCGACCTGAAGACGCTCCGCACGAACCTGGGCGCCCTGCGGAAGCAGGCGCAGTCGCTCGCCGACGACGCCCCGCATCTCTCCGAGGACCTCACCGACGCCGTGACCAAGGTCAACGCGCTGAACACGGGCGCCTCGAAGGTGGCCAACGGCGTCAAGAAGCTGAACGGCGGGCTCGGCACCGCCAAGACGGGCTCCGTGAACCTGGACGCGGGCGTCGGCAAGCTGGAGACCGGCGCCGCGAACCTCGACGGCGGCATGTTCAAGCTCTCGGACGGCTCCGGCAAGCTCGCCGACGGCCTGCACGACGGCGTCCGGCGGATCCCCGACTACGCCGAGCCGCAGCGCGACGCGCGCACCGCCGTCATGGCCGACCCCGTCCGGCTCGTCTCCCAGGACCTGCACAAGGCGCCCAACTACGGCACCGGATTCGCCCCGTACTTCATCCCGCTGTCGCTGTGGGTGGGGGCGATGGTGGCGTACATGCTGATCGCCCCGATGAACCGGCGTGCGCTGGCCGCCGACGCCCCGGCGTGGCGGATCGCGCTGGCGGGCTGGCTCCCGGTGGCGGCGATCGGCGTGCTGCAGACCACGGCGCTGATGGCCGTGCTGCACTGGTGGGTCGGTCTCCAGATGGTGCGGGCGGCGGGCACGGTGGGCTTCCTGTTCCTGACGTCGGCGTGCTTCGCGGCGCTCGTGCAGTGGCTCAACGCGCGCTTCGGCGCGGCCGGCCGCATCCTCGTCCTCGCCCTGCTGATGCTGCAGCTGACGTCTGCGGGCGGCACCTATCCCGTGCAGACCAGCCCCGGCTTCTTCAACGCCGTCCACCCCTACCTGCCGATGAGTCACGTGGTCGACGCGCTGCGCCGGCTCATCACGGGCGGCGGCCTGGCACCGGTGTGGCACGCGTGCGTGGTGCTCGTCGCCTTCACCGCGGGAGCCCTGGCGCTGACCGCCCTGTCGGCACGCCGTCGGCAGGTGTGGACGCCGGCCCGGCTGCACCCGGAGCTGACCCTGTGAGGATCCGTCGTCCGAACGGCCGAGTTCCTGTGACAATCGGGACCATGGAAAGCAGCACCACCCCGGGCGGCCGCACCCGCCGCGAGACCACCCGGCAGAAGCTCTACGAGGCGGCCGTCACCCTCATCGCCGAGCAGGGCTTCTCCGCGACCACCGTCGACGAGATCGCCGAACGGGCCGGAGTCGCCAAGGGCACGGTCTACTACAACTTCGCGAGCAAGTCGGTCCTGTTCGAGGAGTTGCTGCGGCACGGCGTGGGCCTGCTCACCGCCTCGCTGCGCGAGGCCGCCGAGCGCACGGCCCGGGAGGGCGGCGGCAAGGTCGACGCGCTGGACGCGATGATCCGCGCGGGCCTCGTGTTCATCGACCGCTACCCGTCCTTCACCCAGCTCTACGTGGCGGAGCTGTGGCGCACCAACCGGGCCTGGCAGTCCACCCTCATGGTGGTCCGGCAGGAGGCGGTGGCCGTCGTCGAGGAAGTGCTGCGCGAGGGCGTGGCCAACGGCGAGTTCAGCGACGAGATCGACGTGCAGCTGACGGCGGCCGCGCTGGTCGGCATGGTCCTGGTGGCCGCCCTCGACTGGCAGGCCTTCCAGCCGGAGCGGTCACTGGACGACGTCCATTCCGCGCTCTCCCGGCTGTTGCAGGGACGGGTCAGCGGGCGCCGCTAGCCGAACGGCACACACGCGGGCCGAGGCGAACCCCCACGCGCGCGTGCTGCGGTGCCGTCTACGCGCGGGCACACGAAAGCGCCGGTCCGCGGCGGCCACGTCCCCCGTGAGCCGCCGCGGACCGGCGCTTCCTCGTGCTCCCCCGTTCCCCTTTCTTCTCCCCCGTGTCCCCCGTTGCCCCCCGGTTTCGGTCGTCCCCCTAGGGGTCCCCCGTGCCTCGCTCCCGCCGAACCCGTCGGCGGAAGGAGCGGATCGAGGGCCGCTCCGTTCCGGCGCCCCGTGTCGCCGGTGCCGGAGCCGCCCCTCTCTCCGTGTCTCCACTCTCCCGTCCTCGCAGGTCGACGCCCATCCGTGCACATACTCAACTCACCCCCTAGGTACGCGTACTCAGGCCCGCGCGCTCATCCCCAGGACGCCGTGCGGCCGACTGGTTACGATCGCCTCCGTGTCCGTACTCCCCCTCGTCTTCACCAGCGGCTGGGCCAGCGGCATCAACGCCTACGCGGTGGTGCTGCTCCTCGGCGTGTTCGGCGCCACCGGCCTGAGCGACGACGTCCCCGGAACGCTCCAGCGCCCCGAGGTGCTCATCGCCGCGGGCGTCCTGTTCCTGTGCGAGGCGGTCGCCGACAAGATCCCGTACGTGGACTCGGCGTGGGACGCGGTGCACACCGTCGTCCGGCCGGCGGCGGGAGCCTGGGTGGGCGCGGTGCTCGCCGGGCAGAGCGGCTCGCTCTCCGACGCGGCGGCCGGCCTGATCGGCGGTTCGACCGCGCTGGCCAGCCACGCCGTCAAGGCAGGCACCCGGATGGCGGTGAACTCCTCGCCGGAGCCGTTCAGCAACGTGATCGTGAGCCTGGCCGAGGACCTCGGCGTCGCCGGGATCGTGACGTTCGCGATCTTCCATCCGGTGGCCGCCTCGGCCGTCGCGGCGACGCTGCTGGTGGCCGGTCTGACGGTGCTGTTCTTCCTCGTCTCCCGCATCCGGCGGTTCCTGCGGCGCAGGGCGCAGCGGCGGGAGGAACGCCGGCTCACCCGGCTCCCGTGGCCGCCGCCGGGCTGACGGAGTGAGTGTCAGGGGCGGCCGATAAGGTCGCGAGCATGGCAGGGATTGCGGTGATCGGCGCCGGCATGGGCGCGCTGGCGGCGGCCGCCCGGCTGGCCGTGGCGGGCCACCGGGTGACAGTGTACGAGCGGACGGACACGTACGGCGGAGCGGTGCGCCGCTTCGAACGGGACGGGTTCGGCTTCGACACCGGTCCCGGGCTGCTTCCGCTCCCGGCCGTCTGGCGCGACCTGTTCGTCAAGACCGGCAAGGAGCCCCTGGAGGAGTGCATCGAGCTGGTCCAGGTCGACCCGTCGGCCCGGCACGTCTTCGCCGACGGCGCCGAGGCGGCCCTGCCGAACGCCTCGCGCGCGGGGGTCGTCTCCGCGCTGGACGAGGCACTGGGCGCGCAGGCCGGGCAGCGCTGGGGCGACTTCCTGGTGCGGGCCCGCGAAGCCTGGGACCGCACCCGCCGCCCGCTCCTGGAGGAGCCCCTGTGGCCGAACTGGTCGGTGCTGGCCGACCGCGAGCCCTACCCGGCCGTGCCGCACCGGCGTCTGCTGCGCACCCGGCGCGCCGGCACCCTCGCCGAGGTGGGCGCCTGGGAGCTGCGCGACCCCCGGCTCGCCGCGCTCCTGGAGTCCCACGCGCTCGCCTACGGTCTCGACCCGAGGGTCGCTCCGGCGAGCGCGGCCGTCCTGCCGTACATGGAGCACGCCTTCGGCACGTGGTACGTGCGCGGGGGGATGCGGGAGCTGGCCCGCGCGGTGTACGAGCGGTGCCTGGCCCGCCGGGTCGGGTTCGTCTTCGACGCCGAGGTGACACGCGTGCTCGAGAAGGACGGCCGGGCGGCGGGCGTGGAGCTGGCCGACGGCCGCGTGGCGGACGCGGACTTCGTGATCGCCCCGGGCAGTTTCGCGGGCCTGCCCGTCCGGGGCGAGGGCGAGGTCGTCCCCCAGCGTTCCCTGCCGAGCCGGCTGACCGTGCTGTTGGCGCTGCGCGGCCCCCGTCCGCAGGACGCCACGCATCGCACGGTGGTGCACACGCAGGACCGTGAGGGCGAGCTGGCGAGCCTCTTCGGCGCCGTGCCGTCGGCGCCCGCGCTGCCTACGGTGACGGTCCTGCGGCCGGACGACGCCCGGCTGGTCCCGGACGGCGACCACGAGGCGGTCACGATCGCTGCCGTGGTCCCGGCCGGACCGGAGCTGCCCGCCGGGCAGACGGAGCTCCGGGCGGACGCTCTGGTCGCCGCCGCCGAGCGGGCCGTGCCGGGCCTGCGTGACCGTGTCCTGTGGCGGGAGGTGCGCACCTCGGCGGACATCGCGCGGGAGACCGGTGCGGCGGGCGGGGCCGTTCCGGCGCCGGCGTTGGCGGCGGCCGGGGGACGGATGCTGCATCCCGCCAACTCCACCGGACTGCAGGGCCTGTTCGCCGTCGGCGGCTGGTCGCATCCGGGCGGCGGGCTGCCGCACGCGGGGATGTCGGGCGCGCTGGTGTCCGGTCTGATCGTGGAGGGGCCCCGGTTCCGGGGCTCGCAGTGAGCGCCCGGGGCGCGCGGTGGGCGAGCGCGGCTCAGAAGCCGGGACACGCGGCCCGGCGCTGAGCGACGGCTACGGGCAGTGGGGGAACCGGGCCCGCACTGACCGTCGGCCGGGGCACGCGGTGGGTGAACGCGGCCGTCAGAACCGATACTGCTCGTCGTAGCCGGTTCCCTGACCGGGCCCCTGCTGCTGTCCGTCGCCCTGGTAGGGGTACTGCTGCTCGGCCGGGAAGTCGCCGCCCAGCGGATCGTCGGTGTTGCGCTGCTGCGGGACCCAGACGCCGCCGGCCGGGGTCTCGCCGTAGCCGCCGCCCGTGCCGTACTGGTCCTGGCCGTAGCCCTGCTGCCCGTACTGCTGCTGCCCGTAGGCGGGGTCGTAGGAGCCTCCGCCGTAGGTCTGGGTGCCGATGTAGGGGTCGGAGTAGGCCGCGTACTGCTGCTCGCCGGTGGCGTCGTAGCCGTAGTGCTGCTGGTAACCGGAGTAGCCGTCGTAGCCGTAGTTCTGGTCGGCGCCCTGGGCGGCCGTGGCGTACTGGTCCTGCTGCTGCCCCTGCTGCCCCTGCTGCTGCCCCTGGCCGGTCGATGCCGCGTACGCGGCATCGCTGTATATGCCGTAGGAGCCGGTGTCGTCGGGCATGGGCTGCGGCTCGTAGACGGAAGCCGTCGCGGGGTCGGCGGTGCGGGCGGCGGGGGTGAAGACGTCGTCGCGGTCGAAGTCGTCGTCGTAGGCGTCCCTGTCGCCGATCGCGCGGCCGTCCCGGACGGAGTCCACGCCGCCGGCGTCGTACGGCGCACCGGCGTCGAAGCCCGCCTCGGCGGCCTGCAGACCGGAGACCTCGAGACTCGGGTCCTGGCGTTCGGCCTTGCCGCGGCGGCGTTTGGCGACCACGCCGCCCTCATCGTCCTCCGCGTCGGCGCGCCGGAAGGCCCAGCCCTCGGCGAAGCCGCGCCGGAAGGACAGCGTGACGTAGGTCTGGCCGACCGCGAAGGCGGCCGCGCCCAGGGCGATGACGACGACCGACGGGATCAGGACACCGAGGACCACGCCGAGGAAGCCCACGAAGGCCAGCAGCCGCCAGCGCAGCCGCGCCTTGTACTGCAGCAGCACCTCACCCAGCAGCCACAGCGCGACGATGCCGAACGCGATGTAGAGGACCGTCCAGCCCATGTACGCCCCTCTCCCAGTGGCCGCTACGCAGTGTGTCGTAAATCGGTGCGACCGGTCTAGGCCTGCGGCGGATGGTGCAGGCCCAGGTTCTCGTAGATTTCCAGCGTCGCCGTGGAGCTGTTGAGCGTGATGAAGTGCAGTCCGGGCACTCCCTCGGCCAGCAGCCGTGCGCAGAACTCCGTGGCGAAGTCGATGCCAATGGAGCGTACAGCGGACGGATCGTCTTTGGCTGTGAGGATCCGCTCTTTCAGGGCGGCCGGGAACTGGGCGTTGCTGAGCTGGGGCAGGCGTTCCAGCATCTTCACACTCGTCACCGGAAGCACCTCGGGGATGACCGGAGTCACACAGCCGGCCGCCTCGACCCGGTCGCGCAGCCGCAGATAGGAGTCGGGCTCGAAGAACATCTGCGTGATGGCGTAGTCGGCGCCGGCCCGGCACTTGTCGACGAAGTGCGCGACGTCCTTCTCCCAGGCGTCGGAGCGCGGGTGCATCTCGGGGAACGCGGCGACGCCCACGCAGAAGTCGCCCGACTCCTTGATGAGCTGGACGAGTTCGGCGGCGTACGTCAGACCCTGCGGATGCGGCACCCAGGCGCCCATCGGGTCGCCGGGCGGATCGCCGCGCACGGCGAGCATGTTGCGGATCCCGGCGTCGGCGTACTGGCCGATGATGTTGCGCAGCTCGGCGACGGAGTGGTCCACGGCGGTGAGGTGCGCGACCGGCGTCAGGGTCGTGTCGACGACGATCTGCTGGGTCTCACGGACCGTGGTCGCCCGGGTGGAGCCGCCGGCGCCGTACGTCACCGAGACGAAGTCGGGCGCGACCGCCTCGACCCTGCGCAGCGCGTTCCACAGGCTCCGCTCACCCTTCGGCGTCTTCGGCGCGTAGAACTCGAACGAGTACGTCGTCTTGCCGGTCGCCAGGATGTCGCGCACGGTGCGCGCGCGGTCCGTCCTGGTGGATGCGGTTCCTAGGGCCATACCCGCAGGTTAGTCAGGGGTGGGCGGTCCCCCAACCGGATGCGGGATATTTGCCCGAATTGCCGACTTGTTGTCCATCCCTTGGACAGTCGTACGGGAGACGACCGTATGAGCCGGTGCCGGGCCGTCCGCACGGGCCGACGGGCCGCCCACCGCGCCCTACGCCTCGCTCAGCCGCTTCGCGAACTCGGCCGCCGCGGCGCCCGGGTCCGTCGCCTCGGTGATCGCCCGGACGACCACCACCCGGCGGGCGCCCCCCGCCAGCACCTCGTCGAGGTTGTCGAGGTCGACGCCGCCGATGGCGAACCACGGCCGGTCGGTGCCGAGGCCGGCGGTGTGCCGGACCAGGTCGAGGCCGGGGGCGTGCCGGCCGGGCTTGGTGGGGGTGGGCCAGCACGGGCCGGTGCAGAAATAGTCGACGCCCTCCTGGACCGCGGCGGCCTCGGCCTCGGCAGCCGCGTGCGTGGAGCGGCCGACCAGGACGTCGCCGCCGAGGATCGCGCGGGCCGCGGGGACCGGGAGGTCGCCCTGGCCGAGGTGGAGGACATCGGCCCGCGCGGCGTGCGCCACGTCCGCGCGGTCGTTGACCGCGAGCAGTTTGCCGTGCCGGGCGCAGGCGTCGGCGAACACCTTCAGGTGCTCCAGCTCCTCGGCCGCCTCCATGCCCTTGTCGCGCAGCTGGACGATGTCGACGCCGGCCGCGAGGACGGCGTCGAGGAACTCCGCGAGGTCACCCTGCCGGGTGCGGGCGTCCGTGCACAGGTACAGCCGGGCCGCTGCCAGGCGGGTGCGGGCGGTGTCGGGCATACGAGGTCCCCCAGGGTGGTGGTGTACGGGGGCCGGGTGCACCCCCGTACACCGGGTGTCGGTGCGGATCCGCGGGTCAGACGGCGAGCGCCTGGGCGCGGCGCTTCACCTCCGTGCCGCGATTCTCGCTCAGGGCCTGCGCGGGCGTACCGGGCAGGCTCGGGTCGGGGGTGAAGAGCCACTCGAGCATCTCTTCGTCCTTGAAGCCGTCGTCCCGCAGCAGCGTCAAGGTCCCGACCAGGCCCTTCACCACCTTGTCCCCGTCGATGAAAGCGGCGGGGACGTGCAGCGCACGGTTCTCGCCCCGGCGGACGGCAATGAGCTGGCCGTCCTTGATCAGCTGCCGTACGCGGATCACGTCGACATCGAGCATCTCCGCGATGTCGGGCACGGTGAGCCACGCGGGGACGAGAGCATCGGTCTTTGCGTCAATCTCGGTCACGGGAACAAGCCTGCCATCTGCCACCGACAGTCGGAAGCCGGGCCGGTCCGACCAGGGGGCGGGAGTCAGGCGGTGGCCGCCTTCAGCGGCCGGGCCGGGTCCACGAGGAGCCGCGGGTTCATCGGCGTGCCGGCCTCGATCAGCCGCTTGCCCTGAGCGAGATCGCGCGGCCGCCCCACGGCCAGCAGGGCGACCAGGCGGCCCTCGTGCAGCCAGCAGACGGTCCAGGCCGGCCCCGAAGGCTCGCCGCGCCACAGCAGGGCGTCGGCGTCGGCGTGGTGACCGGCGTACTGGACGAAGCGGCCGAACTGCTCGGACCAGAAGTACGGGACCGGGTCGTAGGCGACCTGGGGCTCGCCGGTGGCCGCGCCGAGGATGTTCGCCGCGACCGTGCGCGGCCCCTGGAGGGCGTTGTCCCAGTGGTGGACGAGAAGCCGCTCGCCGTACCTGCGCGAGGGGAAGGAGGCGCAGTCGCCGACCGCGTACACGTCCGGCAGGCTCGTGCGCAGGCCCGAGTCCGCCACGACCTCGTGGTGCGCGCCCAGCTCCACGCCGGAGCCGGTGAGCCAGGCGGTCGCGGGGCGGGCGCCGATGCCGACCACGACGGCGCCGGCGGGCAGCCGCGAGCCGTCGTCCAGCACGACGGCGCCGGGCTCCAGGTGCGCCACGCGCGCGTGGGTGCGCAGATCGGCGCCGCTGTCGGCGTACCAGTCGGCCATCGGGGCGGCGACCTCGGGCGGCAGCGCCCCGGCCAGCGGACGGTCGGCGGCCTCGACGACGGTGACCGCGCAGCCGGCTTCGCGCGCGGCCGTCGTGAACTCCGCGCCGATCCAGCCGGCGCCGACGACCACGATCTCGTGCTGCCGGGCGAGGACGGGCCGCAGGCGCTCGGCGTCGTCCAGG
Source organism: Streptomyces sp. SAS_272 (assembly GCF_052543235.1). Taxonomy (NCBI): domain Bacteria; kingdom Bacillati; phylum Actinomycetota; class Actinomycetes; order Kitasatosporales; family Streptomycetaceae; genus Streptomyces; species Streptomyces sp. SAS_272. The sequence continues at coordinate 13,061 of NZ_JBMNDR010000056.1, forward strand.
GTGCGCAGCAGGTGCACGCCGGGCACGCCCTCGGAGCCGGGCAGCCGGACGGGCTCGGCCCCGGTGGCGAGGACGAGCACGTCGTAGGGGACGGGCCCGCGTTCGGTGTCCAGCTCATGGTCGGCGGACCGCAGGCCGAGGACCTCTCGCCCGAGCTCCAGCCGGATGCCGAGGGCCTCGAAGTCGACGTCGAAGGCGGAGTTCTCGGCCTTGCCGAGCAGGACGGCCTTGGACAGCGGGGGGCGGTCGTAGGGCTGGTGGGGTTCCGCGCCGATCAGGGTGACGGCTCCGTCGAACCCCTGCTCGCGCAGGGCGACCGCGGTCTGGACCCCGGCCATGCCCGCACCGGCGACGACCACGCGCCGCGCTCCGGACCGGCCCTCTTCCTGCCTCTGCTCGCTCACCCGATCACCATAGACACCTGACGTTTTGTCAGTCAGCCGCCCTGCTCGGTGACCTGTTCCACACCGCGCGGGGCGTCCTGTGCACCGCGCGGGGATTCCGCCCCTTCGTCCGGGATCCCGTCCGGGATCTCGTCCGGGATCTCGTCGGGGATCTCGTCGGGGGCTTCGTCGGGGATCTCCTGCGGGATCTGCTCCACGACGCTGGTGCCGTGTCCGGGCTGCGACTCCCATTCCCATGTCTCGTCGAGGCGCAGCCGGCCGTCGGGCGACTCCCGGACCGTCGACACGCAGTGCCCCGAGGAGGTCGTCCCGTCCTGCCGCAGCTGGACGTACCGGAAGTCGAGCCGGTCCCCCTCGCGGGTGCCCACCAGGTGCCCGCGCACGACGTCGCCGCCCGCGTACTCGGCCCAGACCACCCCGTCCCGCTCGTGGTAGGCGAAGCGGGTGCGCAGGCCGACCTGCCCGGGGGCCTGGTCGGCCACGGGGGCGAGGACGAGGCCGTCGAGCGAGCGTGCCATGGGCCGGGGGCTCCCTTACTGAGGCGTGTCACGTCGGGCTAGGGTGGCCAACGTAGAGCACTCGCGGGAGCCCGGACGCACCGGGCTGAGAGGGAGGCTGGCGGCCTCCGACCGTACGAACCTGATCCGGGTCATGCCGGCGAAGGGAGGGGCTGGACGCCCATGTCGTCTCCACGCACGTCAGACGTCCTCGTCATCGGGGGCGGGATCATCGGGCTGGTCACCGCCTGGCGGGCCGCGCAGCGCGGCCTCACGACGGCGGTGGTGGACCCGGAGCCGGGCGGCGGAGCCGCCCAGGTGGCCGCCGGAATGCTGGCCGCCGTCACGGAACTGCACTACGGCGAGCAGACCCTGCTCGGTCTCAACCTCGCGTCGGCCCGCCGCTATCCGGACTTCGCGGCCGAGCTGACGGAGCTGACCGGGCTCGACGTCGGCTACCGGCGCTGCGGCACGCTCGCGGTCGCGCTGGACTCCGACGACCGCACCCATCTGCGCGAACTGCACGCCCTGCAGCGGCAGTCGGGGCTGGAGTCGGAGTGGCTGTCCGGGCGGGAGTGCCGGCGTCTGGAGCCGATGCTCGCGCCGGGGGTCCGCGGCGGACTGCGGGCCGACGGCGACCACCAGGTCGATCCGCGGCGGCTGGCCGGGGCCCTGACGGCCGCCTGCGAGCGGGCGGGCGTCGTCCTGCACCGCACGTGGGCGGAGCGGCTGACGGTCGTCGGCGACCGGGCGACGGGGGCCGTCCTGCGGGACGGCACGACGGCGGCGGCGGGACAGGTGGTGCTCGCCGGCGGCAGTCTGAGCGGACGGCTCGCGGGCGTCCCGGCGGACGTGCTGCCCGCCGTACGGCCCGTCAAGGGGCAGGTGCTGCGGCTGGCCGTGCCGGCGCGGTGCGCGCCGTTCCTGAACCGGACCGTGCGGGCCGTGGTCCGCGGCAGCCAGGTCTACCTGGTCCCCCGGGAGAACGGCGAACTGGTGGTGGGCGCGACCAGCGAGGAGCTCGGCTGGGACACCACCGTGACGGCGGGGGGCGTGTACGAGCTGCTGCGCGACGCCCACGAGCTGGTCCCGGGCATCACCGAGCTGCCGCTCACCGAGACGCGCGCGGGACTGCGTCCGGGGTCCCCGGACAACGCGCCGCTGCTCGGGCCGACGGAGCTGCCCGGGCTGCTGCTGGCCACCGGGCACTACCGCAACGGCGTTCTGCTGACGCCGGTGACCGGTGACGCGATGGCGCAGGTCCTGGCCACCGGAGAGCTGCCGGACGAGGCCCGGCCCTTCACCCCGCGGCGTTTCGGCGCCGCCGCACTCATGGAGCAGCCCGCGTGAACGCCCGACTGAACGTCTCGGTCAACGGGGAGCGGCGGGAGTTCGCTCCCGGCACCGCTCTCGACAGCGTCGTACGGTCCCTGACGCCCGCGGCCTCAGGGGTGGCGGCCGCGCTCAACGAGACCGTGGTGCCGCGCGCGCAGTGGCCGTCCACGGCGCTGTCCGACGGGGACCGCGTGGAAGTCCTCACCGCAGTCCAGGGAGGCTGAGCCATGGCCGACGACGACCTCGTCCTCGGGGGGACGTCCTACTCCTCCCGGTTGATCATGGGCACCGGTGGTGCGCCCAGCCTGGAGGTCCTGGAGCGGGCCCTGGTCGCCTCGGGCACCGAGCTGACGACCGTCGCGATGCGCCGGGTGGACCCGTCGGTGCACGGGTCCGTGCTGTCGGTGCTGCAGCGGCTCGGCATCCGGGTGCTGCCGAACACGGCGGGGTGCTTCACGGCCGGCGAGGCCGTGCTGACGGCACGGCTGGCCAGGGAGGCGCTGGGGACCGACCTGATCAAGCTGGAGGTCATCGCCGACGAGCGGACGCTGCTGCCTGACCCGGTCGAGCTGCTGGACGCGGCGGAGACGCTGGTGGACGAGGGGTTCACCGTGCTGCCCTACACGAACGACGATCCGGTCCTGGCCCGGAAGCTGGAGGACGCCGGCTGCGCCGCGGTGATGCCGCTGGGGTCGCCGATCGGGTCCGGCCTCGGTATCCGCAACCCGCACAACTTCCAGCTGATCGTCGAGCACGCGCGCGTGCCGGTGATCCTGGACGCGGGGGCGGGCACGGCGTCGGACGCGGCGCTGGCGATGGAGCTGGGGTGTGCGGGGGTGATGCTGGCGTCGGCCGTGACGCGTGCTCGGGATCCCGAGCGGATGGCGTACGCCATGCGGGCCGGCGTCGAGGCGGGCAGGTCGGCCCGGCTGGCGGGCCGGATCCCCCGCCGCTACTTCGCCGAGGCGTCGTCCCCCGCCGAGGGCCTGGCCTCGCTGGACCCGGAACGCCCCGCTTTCTGACGGCGGCCGGCCGCCGGACGGCAGGCGGCCGGGAGACGGCCGGGAGGCGGACGTCGACGGCGCGGGACCCGCACGGACCATGAGCGCGCCCGGCCCGGACGCTACCCGCGGGTTCGCGTCACAGCTCGGCTGCAGTCGCGCTGCGATCCCGGTGTGATCGGCGGGGTGTCGGTGACGGCTCGTACACTCACCTGCGTGGACACGACCCTTCAGGACCCTCTGGTCGGGCAGGTGCTCGACGGCCGGTATCGCGTGGAGGCGCGGATCGCGGTCGGCGGGATGGCCACGGTCTACCGGGCCGTGGACACCCGCCTCGACCGCGTGCTCGCGCTCAAGGTGATGCATCCGGCGCTCGCCGCCGACGCGGCGTTCGTCGAGCGGTTCATCCGGGAGGCGAAATCCGTCGCCCGCCTGGCCCATCCGAACGTCGTGCAGGTCTTCGACCAGGGCGCCGACAGGTCGTACGTCTACCTCGCCATGGAGTACATCGCCGGCTGCACCCTGCGGGACGTGCTGCGCGACCGCGGGGCCCTGCAGCCGAGGGCCGCACTCGACATCCTGGAGCCGGTCCTCGCCGCGCTGGGCGCCGCGCACCGAGCCGGGTTCGTGCACCGGGACATGAAGCCCGAGAACGTGCTGATCGGGGACGACGGCCGGGTCAAGGTCGCCGACTTCGGCCTGGTGCGCTCGGTGGACACCGTCACCAGCACCACCGGGGCGGTGCTCGGCACCGTGTCCTACCTCGCCCCCGAGCAGATCGACCAGCCGGGCGTCGCCGATCCCCGCGTCGACGTGTACGCGTGCGGCGTCGTGCTCTACGAGATGCTCACCGGCGACAAACCGCATGAGGGGGACTCCCCCGCGATCGTGCTCTACAAGCACCTCCACGAGGACGTCCCGGCGCCCTCGGCGCTCGTCCCCGGGCTGCCGTTCGAGCTGGACGAACTCGTGGCGTCGGCCACCGCGCGCACGCCCGGCGTCCGGCCGCACGACGCCGTCGCGCTGCTCGGACAGGTCCGGGAGGCGCGCGCCCCGCTCACCGAGGAGCAGCTGGACGCGCTGCCGCCGCAGGCCCTCTCCGGTGAGCACGACAACGCCGAGGACCGCACGAGCGTGATCCCCCGCTCGCTCACGGTCCCCCGCCCGCTGCCCGTCAACGAGGACGAGCCCGCCGACGACGCGGCCGCGCTCCACCGGACCTCCCGGTTCCAGAGCCCGCCTCCGCTGCCGCCGCGGCGCCGTTCCGTGCGGCCCGGGCGCGGAGTGATCGCGCTCGTCACCGTCGTCCTGCTGGTGCTCGGCGTGGGCGCGGGCGTCTGGTACATCAACTCCGGCCAGTTCACCAAGGTCCCCTCGGTGCTGACGCAGAAGGAGGCCGACGCCCGCAGGCGTCTGGAGGCGGCGGGGCTGGAGGTCGGCAAGGTCCGGCACACGTACAGCGACACGGCCGAGCGGGGCACGGTCACGCAGACGGACCCCGGGCCCGGCGCCCGGATCCGGAAGAACGACTCGGTGGCGCTCACCGTCTCCGACGGCCCCGAGATCGTGAAGGTGCCGGACGTGCAGGGCTCGGCGCTGAAGAAGGCCGAGGAGCTGCTGAAGAAGGACGGCCTGGAACCGGGTCTGGTCACCGAGGAGTTCAGCGACAAGATCGCCCTGGGCGCGGTGATCAGCACCGATCCGGAGGCGGGAGCGCAGCGCCGCGCGGGCACCGCGATCTCGCTCGTCGTCAGCAAGGGCAGCCCGGTCGACGTCCCCGACGTCTCCGGCGAGGACCTGGACGACGCCAGGGCCGAGCTGGAGGAGGCCGGACTGACGGTGAAGGTCGCCTCCGAGCAGGTCAACTCCGAGGTCGACAAGGGCAAGGTCGCCGCCCAGACCCCCAAGGCGGACAGCCGGGTCGCCGAGGGCGACACCGTGACGCTGACGCTGTCCAAGGGCCCGGAGATGGTCGAGGTGCCGAACGTGGTCGGCGCGAGCGTGGACGACGCCAAGTCGCTCCTGGAGCAGTCCGGGTTCAAGGTCGACGAGGACCGCGGCCTGCTCGGCCTGTTCGGGGACACCGTGAAGAAGCAGTCCGTGGACGCCGGGAAGTCGGCTCCCAAGGGGTCGACGATCACGATCACCATCCGGTGACGGACGGGGCGGGCGGGCATGACACCCTGACCGGGTGAGTGCTCGTCCCCCCTTCCCCTCCCGCAATCCCGTCGGCGGCCATGTGCCCGTGGCCGGCGGTCTGCACCGCGTGGGCATGTCGTACGCGCACGACCTCGAGGCCGAGACGGTCCAGGTGTTCGTGGCCAACCCGCGCGGCTGGGCGACGCCGGCGGGCGATCCACGGCAGGACGAGGCCTTCCGGGAGGCCTGCGAGGCGCGGTCGGTCCCGGCGTATGTGCACGCCCCGTACCTGATCAACTTCGGCTCGCACACCGAGGCGACGGCCGAGCGGTCGGTGGAGTCGATGCGGCACTCGCTGCGTCGGGGGCGGGAGATCGGCGCGCTGGGCGTGGTCGTGCACACCGGGAGCGCGACGGGCGGACGGCACCGGTCGGTGGCGCTGAAGCAGGTGCGCGAGTACCTGCTGCCGGTGCTGGACGAGCTGACCCACGACGACGACCCGTTCCTGCTGCTGGAGTCCACCGCCGGGCAGGGCTCCTCGCTCTGCTCCCGGACCTGGGACTTCGGGCCGTACTTCGAGGCGCTGGACTCCCACCCCAGGCTGGGCGTCTGTCTCGACACCTGCCACATCTTCGCGGCCGGTCACGACCTGGCCGGCCCGTCCGGCATGCACCGGACCCTCGACCTGCTGGTGGAAACGGTCGGCGAGGGCCGGCTGAAGCTGATCCACGCCAACGACTCCAAGGACGTGGCCGGCGCCCACAAGGACCGGCACGAGAACATCGGCGCGGGTCACATCGGCGAGGACCCCTTCCGGGACCTGATGACCCACCCGGCGACGGCGGGCGTGCCGCTGATCATCGAGACGCCAGGCGGCCGGGAGGGCCACGCGGCGGACGTGCAGCGGCTGAAGAAACTGCGGGACGGCTGAGGGTGCGAGACCCGGGAGCCGGTCAGAGTTCGGGGCCGTCCCCGGGCTCCTCCTGGTAGGAGTAGCGCTGCTCGCTCCAGGGGTCGCCGATGTTGTGGTAGCCGCGCTCCTCCCAGAAGCCTCGGCGGTCGGCGGTCATGTACTCGATGCCGCGGACCCATTTGGGGCCCTTCCAGGCGTAGAGGTGCGGGACGACCAGACGCAGCGGAAAGCCGTGCTCGGCCGTGAGCAGCTCGCCGTCCTTGTGGGTGGCGAAGATCGTGCGCTCGGCGGCGAAGTCGGACAGCCGCAGGTTGGAGCTGAAGCCGTACTCGGCCCACACCATCACATGGGTGACGCCGGCGGCGGGCGGCGCGATGTCCAGGATCGTGCGGGCCGGGATGCCGCCCCACTCGGCGCCGAGCATGCTGAACTTCGTCACGCAGTGCAGGTCGGCCAGCACGGAGGCGTACGGAAGGGCGGTGATCTCGTCGTGGTTCCAGCAGCGTTTCCCGCCGTCGGCGGTGGCGCCGAAGACCCGGAACTCCCAGCGCTCGGGGCGGAACTTGGGGACCGGGCCGTAGTGGGTGACGGGCCAGCCGCGCTGCAGTCGCTGTCCCGGCGGAAGCTCGGACACCGCCTCTTCTCCAGATTCGCGCTCCACCGGATGACCCATGACTCCATCCTGACAGACCCCGGACGATGCACATGACCAGCCATGACCGGGCATATCCCGAATCGGGCAAGTGATACTAAGCATGCACTAACTTACTAAGTGCGCACTTACTGGACGATCTTCGATGCCGGTGAAATCATGCGGCGGAACCTCCCGAATTTCTCCGACGTGGAAGGAGCCTCTGCGATGCAGGGCGACCCCGAGGTCATCGAATTCCTCAACGAGCAGCTCACCGGCGAACTCACCGCCATCAACCAGTACTTCCTCCACGCCAAGATGCAGGAGAACTTCGGCTGGACGAAGCTCGCGAAATACACGCGGCACGAGTCCTTCGACGAGATGAAGCACGCCGAGGTGCTCACCGACCGGATTCTCTTCCTGGACGGGCTGCCGAATTACCAGCGGCTGTTCCATGTGCGCGTCGGTCAGACGGTCAAGGAGATGTTCGAGGCCGACCGGCTGATCGAGGTGGAGGCGATCGACCGGCTGAAGCGCGGCATCAAGGTGATGCGCGAGAAGGGCGACATCACGTCCGCGAACATCTTCGAGTCGATCCTCGAGGACGAGGAACACCACATCGACTATCTGGACACCCAGCTGGAGCTGGTGGAGAAGCTCGGCGAGGCGCTCTACATCGCCCAGCTGATCGAGCAGCCGGAGAGCTGAGCCGGAGGGCCCGGGCCGGACCGCGGCCCGATCGGCGGTGCTAGGCCGCTTCGTCGAGTGCGGCGAGGACCGATGCCTTCTGCTCGGCGAGGACCGGCGCCTTCTGGTCGGCGAGCCCGGTCGTGCCCGGGCGCGGGTAGGCGCCCCGGCCCAGGATGGACTGGATCCGGCGTACGCAGGAGCCGCAGTCCGTGCCCGCCTTGCAGGCGGAGGCTATCTGGCGCGGTGTGCAGGCGCCGTCGTCCGCGTGCTGTTTGACCTGGGCCTCGGTCACCCCGAAGCAGCTGCAGACGTACACGCGGTTCACCTCCTCGCCGGTCCCTGAGTCGCGCCTGACCGGATCCCGGAGTTCCCCTGGCCGGTGAGGCTAACCTAACCTTACCCGGCGTCGCGTGACGGGAAAAGCGGAGTGGGGGGGGGGGGGGGGGGGGGGGGG
>NZ_JBMNDR010000056.1:21134-60506 GCF_052543235.1 Streptomyces sp. SAS_272
GGCGCGGAGCGTATGTGATCCGCGCCCCACTGCCATGACGGTCGTCTACTGGTCGCGGTACATCTCGGCCACGAGGAACGCCAGGTCGAGGGACTGGCTGCGGTTCAGCCGCGGGTCACAGGCCGTCTCGTAGCGCTGGTGGAGGTCGTCGACGAAGATCTCGTCGCCGCCGCCCACGCACTCGGTGACGTCGTCGCCGGTCAGCTCCACGTGGATGCCGCCCGGGTGGGTGCCGAGCGCCTTGTGGACCTCGAAGAAGCCCTTGACCTCGTCCAGCACGTCGTCGAAGCGGCGGGTCTTGTGGCCCGAGGCCGCCTCGTAGGTGTTGCCGTGCATCGGGTCGGTGATCCAGGCCACCGTCGCACCCGAGGCGGTGACCTTCTCCACCAGCTCCGGCAGCTTGTCGCGGACCTTGTCGGCGCCCATGCGGACGATGAAGGTCAGCCGGCCGGGCTCGCGGTCGGGGTCCAGGCGCTCGATGTACTGCAGCGCCTCCTCGGCCGTGGTCGTCGGGCCGAGCTTGATGCCCACCGGGTTGCGGATCTTCGAGGCGAACTCGATGTGCGCGTGGTCCAGCTGCCGGGTGCGCTCGCCGATCCACACCATGTGCGCCGAGACGTCGTACAGGCGCCCCGTGCGGGAGTCGACCCTGGTCAGTGCGGACTCGTAGTCGAGCAGCAGCGCCTCGTGCGAGGAGTAGAACTCGACCGTCTTGAACTCCTCCGGGTCGGCCCCGCAGGCGTGCATGAAGTTCAGCGCCTGGTCGATCTCGCGGGCGAGCTGCTCGTAGCGCTGGCCGGACGGGGACGACTTGACGAAGTCCTGGTTCCAGGCGTGCACCTGGCGCAGGTCGGCGTAGCCGCCGGTGGTGAAGGCGCGCACCAGGTTGAGCGTCGAGGCGGACGCGTTGTACATCCGCTTCAGCCGCTCGGGGTCCGGGACGCGGGCCGCCTCGTTGAAGTCGAAGCCGTTGACCGAGTCGCCGCGGTACGTCGGCAGCGTCACGCCGTCGCGGGTCTCGGTGTTCTTGGAACGCGGCTTGGAGTACTGGCCGGCGATCCGGCCGACCTTGACGACCGGCACGGAGGCCGCGTACGTCAGCACCGCGCCCATCTGCAGCAACGTCTTCAGCTTGTTGCGGATGTGGTCGGCCGACACCGCGTCGAAGGCCTCGGCGCAGTCGCCGCCCTGGAGGAGGAACGCCTCTCCCTTGGCGACGGCCGCCAACCGGGCGCGCAGCTGGTCGCACTCGCCCGCGAAGACGAGCGGCGGATACGACTCGAGGTCCGCGATCACTGCGCGCAGAGCCTCGGTGTCGGGGTACTCGGGCTGCTGCGCCGCGGGCAGGTCTCGCCAGGTGTTGCCAGCGCTCGCGCTGGTCTTAGCGTTCACGGTCACGCCCTCAACACTACGGGGTCGTGTCACGTCGTTTTCGCACCGGCTCGACAGGTGAGACGCCGTACCGCTCACCTGAGGACTCCCCGCGGCCCGGGGACGCATGGGGTAGGGTGCGGCGCATGTTCGCGCTTTCGACCCAGAACTGGTGGTGGACCGCTCATCCGGCGGCCCACTGACTGCGCGTACGCACGATTTCGCGAAGGCCGCCCCAGAGGGCGGCCTTCGGCGTTTGCGGGCCCGGGCCGTCCCTCTCCGACAAGCTCCTCCCAGCGAGAAGGACAGCCCCATGCATCTGCTCGACCTGCCGGCCGATCCCCGCCCGTTCGCCCTGCTGCGCCGCCGCACGCCGGGCCACGACGAGAACGTCGTGGAACTGCTCCTCGGCCCGGTCCGCGCCTACGACCGCCTGGCCGACCTCCCCGACGAGGGCCTCGCCCTGGTCCCGTTCCGCCAGATCCGCGAGCGCGGCTTCGACGTGCGCGACGACGGCACCCCGCTCTCGGTGCTGCACCCCGAGGAGATCCACACCTTCCCGCTCGAGGACGTCCTCTCCGGGCTGCCCGCCCACGATGTGCGCGTCCGCGACGGCGCCTTCGACGTCGGCGACGAGGAGTACGCGCGGATCGTCGGGCGGGTGCTGCGGGACGAGATCGGGCGCGGCGAGGGCGCGAACTTCGTGATCCGGCGGACCTACGAGGGCGAGATCCCCGGGTTCTCCCGGGCCGACGCCCTCGCCCTGTTCCGGCGGCTGCTGGAGGGCGAGCGGGGCGCGTACTGGACGTTCGTGGTGCACACCGGGGACAGGACGCTGGTCGGGGCCAGCCCCGAGGTGCATGTGCGGATGTCCGGCGGCACGGTCGTCATGAACCCGATCAGCGGCACCTACCGGTATCCCGCCGAGGGGCCGAGCCCCGAGCACCTGCTGCACTTCCTCGCCGACGGCAAGGAGATCGAGGAGCTGTCGATGGTCGTCGACGAGGAGCTCAAGATGATGTGCACGGTCGGCGACATGGGCGGGGTGGTGGTCGGACCGCGGCTGAAGGAGATGGCGCACCTCGCGCACACCGAGTACGAGCTGCGCGGAAGGTCCTCGCTGGACGCGCGGGAGGTGCTGAAGGAGACGATGTTCGCGGCGACCGTGACCGGCTCGCCCGTGCAGAACGCCTGCCGGGTCATCGAGCGGCACGAGGTCGGCGGGCGGGGGTACTACGCCGGCGCGCTGGCGCTGCTGGGCAGGGACTCGGGCGGGGCGCAGACCCTCGACTCCCCCATCCTCATCCGGACCGCCGACGTCGATTCGGCCGGGCGGCTGCGGGTGCCGGTCGGGGCCACGCTGGTGCGGGGGTCGGACCCGGCGGCGGAGGTGGCGGAGACGCACGCCAAGGCGGCCGGAGTGCTGGCGGCGCTGGGGGTGCGCGCGGGCCGGCCTGACGCGCGGGCCGTGCCGCCCGGGCTCGCCGACGACCCCCGGGTCCGGGCGGCGCTCGACGGGCGGCGCGCCTCGCTGGCGCCGTTCTGGCTGCGGATGCAGGAGCGGACGCAGGAGCTGACCGGGCACGCGCTCGTCGTCGACGCCGAGGACACCTTCACGGCGATGCTGGCGCACGTGCTGCGCTCCAGCGGTCTCGAGGTGGACGTCCGGCGCTACGACGAGGACGGGCTGCGCGAGGCGGTGCTCGCGCACGAGGGACCGGTGGTGCTGGGGCCCGGTCCGGGCGATCCGTCCGACGTGGACGATCCGAAGATGCGGCGCCTGCGGGAGCTGACCGCCCGGGTGCTGCGGGAGCACCGGCACGGAGTGCTCGGCGTGTGCCTCGGCCACGAGCTGATCGCGGCCGAGCTGGGGCTGGACATCGTCCGCAAGGAGGTGCCGTACCAGGGGGCGCAGACGGAGATCGACCTGTTCGGGCGGACCGAGACGGTGGGCTTCTACAACAGCTTCGCGGCGCGGTGCGGCGACTCGGCCGCGCGGGAGCTCGCGGCGCGCGGGGTGGAGGTGAGCCGGGCCCCGAACGGCGAGGTGCACGCTCTGCGGGGGCCCGGGTTCGGCGGGGTGCAGTTCCATCCGGAGTCGGTGCTGACGCTGAACGGGACGTCGTTGGTGCGGGAGGCGGTCGCCCGGCTCCGCACGACGGGCCTGCCCTCGTAGCCGCTCAGCCGAAGAACACTCCCACCTCCGCGTACAGCCGCGGGTCGACGGTCTTCAGGCGGGCCGTCGCCTCGGCGATCGGTACCCGGACGATGTCCGTGCCGCGCAGGGCGACCATCTTGCCGAAGTCGCCCTCGTGCACGGCGTCGACGGCGTGCAGGCCGAAGCGGGTGGCGAGCCAGCGGTCGAAGGCGCTCGGGGTGCCGCCGCGCTGGACGTGGCCGAGGACCGTCGTGCGGGCCTCCTTCCCGGTGCGCCGCTCGATCTCCTTGGCCAGCCACTCGCCGACGCCGGAGAGCCGCACATGCCCGAAGGAGTCCAGCGACCCGTCCTTGAGCACCACGTCGCCGTCGCGGGGCATCGCGCCCTCGGCGACGACCACGATCGGCGCGTACGACGAGCGGAAGCGGGAGGTCACCCAGGCGCACACCTGGTCGATGTCGAAGCGCTGCTCGGGGATGAGGATGACGTTGGCGCCGCCCGCCAGCCCGGAGTGGAGGGCGATCCAGCCCGCATGACGGCCCATCACCTCGACGACGAGAACCCGCATGTGGGACTCGGCGGTGGTGTGCAGCCGGTCGATGGCCTCGGTCGCGATGCCCACGGCGGTGTCGAAGCCGAAGGTGTAGTCGGTGGCGGACAGGTCGTTGTCGATGGTCTTGGGGACGCCCACGCAGGGCACCGCGAACTCGTCGCTGAGGCGGGCGGCGACGCCGAGGGTGTCCTCCCCGCCGATGGTGACGAGCGCGTCCACCGCCGACTCGGCGAGGGTGTCCCGGATACGGCGGACACCGTCCTCCTCCTTGAAGGGGTTGGTCCGCGAGGAGCCGAGGATCGTGCCGCCGCGGGGCAGGATGCCCCGGACCGCGGGGATGTCGAGGCGGACCGAGCGCCTCTCGAGCAGACCCCGCCAGCCGTCCCGGAAGCCGACGAAGTCATGGCCGTACTCCTGGACGCCCTTGCGGACGACGGCCCGGATGACGGCGTTGAGGCCGGGGCAGTCGCCGCCTCCGGTCAGTACTCCGACGCGCATGGAAAGGGTCCCTTCGCCGCAGTTGCCTGACGAAGAGTCAGTGTCGCGCGCGGGTCACTCCTCGTCGAGGCCGCGTTCGATCGCGTACCGGACCAGTTCCACCCGGTTGTGCAGCTGGAGCTTGCCCAGCGTGTTCTGGACGTGGTTCTGGACCGTGCGATGGGAGATCACCAGGCGTTCGGCGATCTGCTTGTAGCTCAGGCCCTTGGCGACGAGCCGGAGCACCTCGGTCTCGCGGTCGGTGAGCCGGGGCGCGTTCGGCTCGTCGCTGTCGGCGGCCGAACCGGGGTCGGAGGCGAGCCGGCGGTACTCGCCGAGGACCAGCCCGGCCAGCCCCGGGGTGAACACCGGGTCGCCGGCGGCCGTGCGCCGCACGGCGTCCAGCAGTTCCTCGGTGGACGCCGACTTCAGCAGATACCCGGTCGCGCCGGACTTCACCGCCTCCAGCACGTCGGCGTGCTCGCCGCTCGCCGACAGCACCAGGACCCGCAGGGCGGGGTTCGCGGCGACGACCTCCTTGCACACCTGGACGCCCGGCTTGGCGGGCAGGTTCAGGTCCAGCACGAGCACATCGGGCGTGACGGCCCGGGCGCGGCGCACGGCCTGCTCGCCGTCGCCGGCGGTGGCGACCACGTCGAGGCCCGACTCGGCCAGGTCGCGGGCGACCGCGTCGCGCCACATGGGGTGGTCGTCGACCACCATCACCCTGATCGGGTCCCCGGTCCCCGCCCCGTCGTGTCGCTGGCTCATCGCCGTCCCGCCTTCCCCCGCTGCATGTTCTTCTCCTTCGGCACCGTCAGTTCGACCTCCGTGCCCTGTCCCGGCGTCGAGATCAGCTCGGCGCTGCCGCCGAGGTCCCGCAGCCTGCCCCGGATCGACTGGGCGACCCCGAGCCTTCCCTCGCCCTCGGCCTGCGCGAGACGGCCCTCCGGGATGCCCGGCCCGTCGTCCCGCACGGTGACGACGACCGTGTGCGGCTCGTCCTCGACCAGGATCCAGGCCCGGGCGTCCTCCCCCGCGTGTGCGCGCACGTTGTCCAGGGCGGCGCCGACCGCGGCGGCCAGTTCGCGTGCGGACCCCGCGGGCAGCAGCACGGCTGCGCCGGGGTCGGCGAGGTTCACCCGGGCGCCCGCGAAGGGGGCGAGCAGCGCGCGCAGGTCGACGGCTTCGGGGTGTTCCACCGGCTCCTCCACCGCGTAGACGACGGCGCCGTCCGCCGCGTCCTGCGAAACCCGGGAGACCGGCACGAGACCGCCGGAGACCAGCATGCGCAGCGCCACCTCCTGCTCGCCGGCCATCCGGCCGAGCTCGGCCGCCTCCCCGCCGATGACCGCGCCGCGCCGCTGCACCATGGCGAGCACCTGCAGGACGCTGTCGTGGATGTCGCGGGCGAGCCGTTCCCGTTCCCGGGTCGTCGCCTCGATCTCCAGCGCGCGGGCGAGGGTGCGCTCGGAGGCGCGGGCGACCTCGACGACGTACCCGATGGCGATCGAGGCGACCCAGACGAGGACGACGTTGTGGACGGTGTCGCGGGCCGGGGTGCCGCGCTCGACCAGGTTGGTCACCGCGACGGCCGTGGAGGCGAACGCCGCCCAGCGCCAGCCGCCCTTGATGGCGAACGCCAGCACCGAGCCCGCGGTCCATATCGACGGCAGCGTCGGGCCGCCCGACTGGATGCGTTCGTGGCTGTCCGCGACGGTCGTGAGCATGATGCCGGTGAGCGCGACGGTGAGGTCGGCGGCGAGGAAGCGCTTGGTGCAGCTCGCGGCGCTCGCGACCCTGGGCAGGGTGGCCAACGTCCAGACGAACAGGACGCAGTAGTAGGCGACCGCGACCCAGGGCCGGGCGAACCCGTCGTAGGCGGTGGCGAAGAACCCCACCGCGTAGAGCATGGTGAGCACCCGGTAGCCGGCGAGCGCACGCCACAGCGGCAGCTCGACCGACATCTTCATGACTCTCTCGCGTCTGGCCATCCGTCCCCCGCCCCCGGGCCGCCGACTACGGCTCCTCGCCCTACTGCTCCACGTCCGGCTGCCCTGCGTCCGGCTGCTCCGCCGGTCGCCCTGCGCCTGGCTGCTCCGCGTCCGGCCGCTCGGCGTCCGACTGCTCCGCGTCCGGCTGCTCGGCGTCCTTCTTCGCGCGGTCCTTCTCGGCCTGGTCCTTCTCGGCCTGCGCGAGCGCCGCCTTCGCGGCCTTCTCGGCTTCCCTGTCGGCCTTCGCCGCCTCCGCGATCTGCCGCTTGGCGGCGGTCGCGTACATGTCGACGTACTCCTGGCCGGAGAGCTTCATGATCTCGTACATGACCTCGTCGGTCACGGCTCGCAGCACGAACCGGTCGTGCTCCATGCCCTGGTAGCGGCTGAAGTCCAGCGGCTCGCCGATCCGGATGCCGGGCCGCATGATCTTCGGGAGCACCTTCCCGGGCGGCTGGATCTTCTCGGTGTCGATCATGGCGACCGGGATCACGGGCGCACCGCTGGCGAGCGCCACGCGCGCGAGGCCTCCCGGCTTGCCGCGGTAGAGACGGCCGTCGGGCGAGCGGGTGCCCTCGGGATAGATCCCGAAGAGCTCTCCCCGCTCCAGCACCTCGACGCCGCTGCGGACCGCGGCCTCGCCGGCGCCGCGCCCGCCGGAGCGGTCCACCGGGAGCTGGCCGACGCCCTTGAAGAAGGCCGCCGTCAGCCGGCCCTTCACGCCGGGCGTGGTGAAGTACTCGGCCTTCGCGATGAAGGTGACCTTGCGGTCGAGCACCGCGGGCAGGAAGAAAGAGTCGGAGAACGACAGGTGGTTGCTCGCCAGGATCGCGGCGCCCTCGGCGGGGATGTTCTCCAGGCCTTCCACCCAGGGCCTGAAGGCGACCCGCAGGGGTCCCCCGATAGCGACCTTCATCGCGCCGTACAACAACCGACTGCCTCCTGTTTGTGTCGCACAGACCTTAACCCGGGCCGGTGGCAATGGCTCCGACGGCCCTGGTCGGTGTCAGTGGGGTCGCGTACGGTGAAGCACACGTCCCTCCATGAAGAACAGACGAAGACAGGAGACCGAAGGTGCCGGTCCTCCCTGGAGCCGAGCCGTACCGCCATGAGGGCGGGGAGGTCGGAGTGCTCCTCTGTCACGGCTTCACCGGTTCCCCGCAGTCGCTGCGCCCGTGGGCGCGGTACCTGGCCGAGCAGGGCCTGACGGTCTCGCTGCCGCTTCTGCCCGGCCACGGCACACGCTGGGAGGACATGGCGCTCACCGGCTGGCAGGACTGGTACGCGGAGGTGGACCGCGAGCTGCACGCCCTGCGCCGGCGCTGCGCCGCGGTGTTCGTGGTCGGTCTGTCCATGGGCGGCGCGCTGGCCCTTCGGCTGGCCGCGAAGCACGGGGAGGGGGTGGCCGGCGTCGTCGTGGTCAATCCGGCGAACAAGGTGCACGGCCTGTCCGCGTACGCCCTCCCGGTGGCCCGTCATCTCGTCCGCACGACCAAGGGGATCACGAGCGACATCGCGAAGGGCGGTGTCGCGGAGAGCGGGTACGACCGGGTGCCGTTGCACTCGGCGCACTCCCTGCGCGTCTTCCTGCGGCTGGTCGACGGCGAGCTGCCGCAGGTCACGCAGCCGCTGCTGCTGCTGCACAGCGCGCAGGACCACGTGGTGCCGCCGGCCGACTCGGCCCGGGTCCTGAGCCGGGTGTCGTCGGCGGACGTGACCGAGATCCTGCTGGAACAGAGCTACCACGTGGCAACGTTGGACCACGATGCGGACCGGATCTTCGAGGAGAGCTACGCGTTCATCGGCCGGATCGCGCCCAGTGTCGGCAAGGAAGGGACGGCCGTAGGTGGCTGAGCACGACTCCGACCGCGAGGACCGGGAGAACCGGGACGAGCGGGACGGCCGGGAGGCCCGGGAGGGCCGCGAGCCGGAGGAGCAGAGCGTGCCCTTCGACGAGGCGGCCGCGTGGGCGGCGATCGTCGCGGGGTACGGCGACGAGCCGCCGGACCCGCCGGGCGCCAAGCCGTTCAAGTCGGTCGAGGACCTGGCGCTCCTCGAGGTCGAGGCGAACGACGAGGAAGCCGGGGCGGACACCGGCGCGGAGCCCGCGAAGGAATCCGGCGAGGAGAAGAAACCGGCCAAGCCGCTGGGCAGTTCGGTCGCCTTCGCGCCCGGCGTCGGCCCGCGCGACTACGCGTCGCCCGAGCCGGCCGAGGAGGACTTCGACGAGGACGACGAGGGCCATTTCGTACCGCCGGAGCCGCCTCCGCTGCCCACGGCCGACACCACGTCCAGGTTCGCCTGGCTCGGGGTGCTCGGTGGTCCGGTGCTGCTGCTGCTCGCGGTGGTGCTCGGCTGGGAGATGACGTGGTGGCTGACGACCATCGGCATCGGCGGATTCCTCGGCGGATTCGCCACGCTGGTGGCGCGGATGCGCACGGACGACGAGGACGAGGGCGACCCGGGCCGGGGAGCGGTCGTCTGACCTGCGGCCGTCGGATCGGCGTCGCCGGCATGGCGGTCGCCGGCTTTGCGGTCGCGGGCCTTGCGATCATCGGCGTTGCGGTCGCGGGCCTTGCGATCATCGGCGTTGCGGTCGCGGGCCTTGCGATCATCGGCATTGCGGTCGTCGGCGTTGCGATCATCGGCGTTGCGGTCGTCCGACCTGCGGTCGGCGTCCGGCCGTCGGGCAGGGGCCGCGGCCTGGCGAGGATTGCCGGACCTTCCGCGGCCGCCCGTCGGGGCGAGCAGGCCGCACGGCCTGGGGGCGCCCTGCCGGGCGAGGCCCGACCGGAGCTTCAGGCCGCGGGCACGCGGAGCGCGGCCAGCACCGGCAGGTGATCGGTGGCCGCGCGCAGGTCGGCCTCGGTGACACCCGGCAGTCCGACCGGCACCCCGCAGCCCAGCACCTCCACGGCCTTCGTCGCGAAGATCCCGTCGATGCGGCGGTCCGGGCCGGTGGCCGGGAAGGTGTGCTCGGCACCCCAGGGAGCCGCGGTACGGCAGTCCTGGAGAGCCGCCGCCAGCCGGCCGAAGGTGCGCCCGTCGGGCCCTTCGTTGATGTCGCCGCCCACGATCGCGTGCTCCACGCCCAGACCGGCCAGCCGGTCGAGGAGCAGGCCGCCGTGCTCACGGCGCTCGGCCGCCGTCAGCCCGAGATGGCAGCTGACGACGCCCAGGCGGGCGCCCGCGAAGCGGACCACGGCCGTCGCCAGGCCCCGGCGGAACTGGCCCGGGGTGAGCGGCAGCAGCACGTCCTCGGTGCGTTCGACGGTCGCCCGCAGCGAGCACAGGACGGCGGGGCCGGCCGCCGTGCCGCCGCCGGTGAGGATCACCTGACCGGAGGCGGCCGCGAGACGGGCGAGCTTCTTGCGCCAGCGGAAGAAGAGCGGGGACTCCTGGACGAGCACCAGGTCGGGGCCGCACGCCGTGATGACCCTGGCGAGGGCTCCGGTGTCGTCCCGCATCGAGCGGACGTTGTAGCTGAGGACCCGGATGACGGCCGAACCGTCCGGCTCGGTGCGGGAGTTGGGAAGCGGCGACGTCGTCGGCATGGTGATCAAGATACGCCGCCCCGTCCCGTACGTCCGTAAAAGCGAACGGGGGCCGCGAGCAGCCCCCGTGTGGACGCAGACGCCCGGTACGACTACATGATCGGGTCGGGCTCCCTCGCCAGGTCCGCGGCACCGACCAGCCCCGCCTTGTTTCCGAGCTGCGCCGCGATGACGTCGGCCACCGGGCGCCAGTTGCCGCCTACCAGCCAGCGCTTGTACGACTTGCGGATCGGGTCGAGCACCAGGTCGCCCTCGTCCGAGAGCCCGCCGCCGACGATGAACGCGGACGGGTCGAAGAGCGAGGCCAGGTCGGCGAGGCCGGCGCCGGCCCAGCGCGCGAGCTCGCGGTAGGAGTCCACCGCGACCGGGTCGCCCTGCCGGGCGGCCATGGAGATGTGCTTGCCCTCGATGCCGTCGGGGCTGCCGTCGCCGAGCCCGAGCAGCACCTCGGCGCGCTCGGGGGTGGCGTTGGCGCGCTGCTTCGCGTAGCGCACGAGGGCGCGGCCGGAGGCGTACTGCTCCCAGCAGCCCTGCGAGCCGCAGCCGCACAGCAGACCGTCCGGCACCATACGGATGTGGCCGAACTCGGCGGCCACGCCGAAGTGCCCCCGGCGCAGCTTGTTGCCGATGATGATGCCGCCGCCGAGGCCGGTGCCGAGGGTGATGCAGATGACGTTGCGGTGGCCCTTGCCCGCGCCGAACTTGTACTCGCCCCAGGCGGCGGCGTTGGCGTCGTTCTCCACGACGACGGGGAGACCCACGCGGGCCTCGACCTTGTCCTTCAGCGGCTCCTGGCGCCAGTCGATGTTGGGCGCGAAGTAGACCGTCGAACGCTGGCGGTTGACATAACCGGCCGCGCCGATGCCCACACCGACGATGGCGTGCCCCACGCGCGCGCCGTCGACGGCGGCGGCGATGGCGTCCACGATGCCCTCGGGCGTGCCCGGGGTCGGCACCTGGTGGGTCGAGAGGATGTTGCCTTCCTCGTCGACCACGCCGGCCGCGATCTTCGTGCCGCCGATGTCGACGCCGATGGTGAGTCCCATGAATCCCTCAGTTCCGGTCGAGCCCCGCTACGGTCAACCGTACCCGAGGCCCTGCCGTCGAAGGGCTTCAGTCCAAGTCGATGCGCTGGCCGGGACCGGTGCCGTCGCCGTCCTCGCGTCCCGGTCCTTGCGGCTCGTCCCGCGGGTCGTTCACCCCGGCCGTCCAGCGGCCCTCCTGGGTCTGGACGGCGGAGCGGTAGGCGGCGAGGAGTTCGGTGCCGGCCGCCGCGAGGTGGTCGAAAACGTCCGGATTACGCTCGATCACGGGCTCCACGGCGGCCTTGGCCTGCTGGACGACCTGGCGGACGACCTGCTGGGCGGCCGGTCCGGCGACCGCCGTGAGCAGCGGGGACTGCAGAGAGGACAGTTTGTCGCCGACGGCGTCGAGGAGCTTGCGCAGCTCCTCGGCCGCCGAGCCCTGGGGCGGGCCGTACTCCGCGCGGCGGCGGGCCTTCTCCGCCGCCAGATCCTCGGCGGCGGCGGTCGCCCAGGCGTCGGCGTCGCTCACGCGGGGCGGCACGTCGGCGGACTCGGTCCCGGCGGGCTGCCCTGCGGCGTCGGGCGTGGGGCGCTCTTCGCTCATGGCGGACTCCTGACGACTCCTGGTGGACGGCGCCGGTCTGCGGCTCGTCACTCCGACGTTACCCGAACGGCGGTATGCCGTTCACTGTCCGCGCGGCCAGAGCCCGGGATCGGGGGCGAACCGCACGCACAGCTCGCCGTCGCGCAGGGCGGCGCCGTCGACCCCGCAGCGGCGCAGCACGGAGGGCAGCGCGACGATACGGCGGAACGCTCCGGCGCTGACGACGAGTTCGTCGCCGCGCCGGACGAGGTCGACTTCCTCGCGTATGGCGCCGGGCAGCGGGATGTGCCAGACGAGCACGCCGTCCTCGGCGAGCCGGTCGACGACGGGCCACTCGACCGGGGAGGCCGCCGGGTTGACGGCGGGGACGGCCAGCGCGGCGAGGTCCTCGGCCCCCCGGGGGTCGTGGCCGAGGTGGGCGACGGTCGCCGCGCCGGACCATTCGCCGAGGGCCTTGTGCTGCTGGGCGGCGATCCCGGTGAGCGGTCCGGTGTGCGCCGCCTCCTCGGGCAGCACGCGGTTGGCCACGAGCGCCTCGACGGGCAGGGCGCGCAGGGCCAGGCCCAGGCGGGCGTCGCGGACGGCGTCGACGCCTGCCGGTCCCGGCTCGGCGACCAGGCGGACGGCGGTGCCGCGGTCGGCGAGGACGGCCTCGACGGCGGCCAGCTCCAGGTCCCAGCGGGCGGTCGTCTCGTACAGCTGCTCGGCGGGCATCGGCACTCCGGCGAGCCGGCCGAGCAGGGGGCGCAGGGCGCGGGCGGCCTGGCGTTCCGGTGGGAGCAGCCGGCGCAGGTAGCGGCGCAGCTCCTCCGGGAGGGCCAGCAGGGCGAGGGCCTGCGGGGCGGGCGGCAGATCGACGACGAGGAGGTCGTGGGCCTCGGCGAGGGCGGCGTCCCGCAGCGCGCGCAGCAGGGTCAGTTCCTCGGCGCCGGGCAGCGGGGTGACCTCCTCCGGGTCGAGCCGGGAGGCGCCGACCAGGTCGAGGAGGGTGGCGGCGCGGTCCTGGAAGCCGGTGAGGTCGTCGCGGAAGCCGGCGGCCGCGTCGGGACGCCAGGCGGTGAGGCCGGGGGCGACCCGTACGGGGCTCGGACCGGTCCGCGTCCCGAGCGCCGCGCCGAGGGTGTCGGAGCGGTCGGCGCTGAGGACGAGGGTGCGGATGCCTCCGGCGGCTGCGTGGTGAGCGGTGGCGGCCGCGATCGTCGTACGGCCGCTGCCGCCGGGGCCGGTGATCAGGAGGGTGCGCATGGTGGGGAACGGTACCGGTCGTGGCGCCCCGGGAGCTGCGCCCCAGGGCCCTCTCCTCGGCCCTTCAGGGGCCGCGTCCCCGATCGCCGGACAGGCTGACGGGAACGTGCCCGCAGAAGAACCGCCTACTTCTCGCCCGACTCCACGCGCTTCTTCAGGCCCGCCAGCGCGCGGTCGATGATGACCTTCTCCGCCTTGCGCTTGATCATGCCCAGCATGGGGATCTTGACGTCCACGGTCAGCCGGTAGGTGACCTGGGTGCCGCCGGCGCCGGCCGGCTTGAGGAGGTAGGAGCCGTCGAGCTGGCGCAGCATCTGGGACTTCACCAGCGTCCAGGACACCTCGTGCTCGCCGGCCCAGGTGTAGCCGAGGACCTGGTCGTCCTTGATCGCGCCGGCGTCCATGACCAGACGGACCTGTTCGGCGCGGCCCTGCTCGTCCTTCTTGAGGACCTCGGCCTGCTTCACCTCTCCGGTCCAGTCGGGGTAGCGGGCGAAGTCGGCGATCACCGCCATGACGTCGGCCGGTGCCGCCTCGATCGTGATGCTCGAGCTGGTGTGTTCCGCCATCGCCGTGGCTCCTTGGGATACGGGCCCGTAAAGGTACGTGGGTGCAGCGTGAAGGCTACCGCGCGGCCCGCCGGGCGAGTTCACCACTCCAAGGCCCAGGGTTTCCCGCTGCCCGCGAAGTGGCCGACGTTGACGCACTCGGTGGCCCCGATCCGCATCCGGCGGGCGAGCGGTTGGTGGACGTGGCCGAACAGGGAGTAGCGGGGGCGGGTGCGGCGGATCGCGTCGAGCAGGGCGCGGCTGCCCCGTTCGAAGCGGCGGGCCACGGTGTCGTAGACGAGTTCCGGCACCTCCGGCGGGATGTGGGTGCACAGCACGTCCACCTCGCCGACGGCCTCGATCTTGGCGGCGTACTCCTCGTCGCTGATCTCGTAGGGGGTGCGCATCGGCGTCCTCAGGCCGCCGCCCACGAAGCCGAAGACGCGGCCGCCGATCTCCGCCCGCTGCCCGTCGAGGACGGTCGTGCCGGGTCCGGCGAACTCGGGCCACAGCTGCGGCATGTCGACGTTGCCGTAGGTGGCGTAGGTCGGGGTCGGGAACGCCGGGAACATCTCGCCGTACTGCTTGCGGACCGCCTTCTCGATCAGCGCCGCCCGGTCGCCGCCGACGCCGGCCCACAGCCGGCCGCCGAGTTCGCGGGCCTCCTCGAAGCGGCGGGCGGTGCGCAGCTCGACGAGGCGGTCGGCGTTCTCCACGCCGAACAGGTCGGGGAAGATCCCGCGGGAGTGGTCGGCATAGTCCAGGAACAGGACGAGATCGCCCAGGCAGATCAGCGCGTCCGCGCCCTCTCCGGCCCGGGCCAGGTCGCGCGCGTTGCCGTGCACGTCGCTGACCACGTGGATGCGTGTCCGGCGGTTCTCGGGCGGTGTGGATGCCATGTCGATCAAGGGTAGGCGTGTGCGGCATATGTGAACAGTGGCGGCCCGGATACCGGTTACTGGCCAGTCAGTAAAGTGGTGGACTACTGTCGCCCGGTAGACACCAATCTGTGTGACGCAGCGAACATCTCGTCGGACCCCCCTGTCGAAGAGGCCATACCGACGGGTAACGTCCGGGCAGTCCAGTCGTGCTCAGGTTTTCAACAACGGAGATTCCGGCCCCGGAGACTCCGCCGAGACATCTGAGCGCATGCCCGAGCCATGGACCGCATCGTCGCATCGCACAACGTCGTGGCGCCGGCGCCCTATGAGGAGCAGCAGTCTTGCGCGAGTTCAGCCTTCCGGCTTTGTACGAGGTCCCTGCGGACGGCAATCTGACCGACATCGTCCGCAGAAACGCCGCGCAGCACCCCGACGTCGCCGTCATCGCCCGCAAGGCGGGCGGCACGTGGCAGGACGTGACGGCCACGGCCTTCCTGGCCGAGGTGCACGCCGCCGCCAAGGGCCTCATCGCCTCCGGCGTCCAGCCCGGCGACCGGGTCGGCCTGATGTCGCGCACTCGCTACGAGTGGACGCTGCTCGACTTCGCCATCTGGTGCGCGGGCGGGGTCACGGTCCCGGTGTACGAGACCAGCTCGCCGGAGCAGGTGCAGTGGATCCTCTCCGACTCGGGCGCCACCGCCGTCGTCGTCGAGCTGGACGCCCACGCGGCGGCCGTGGAGTCGGTGCGCGACACGCTGCCCGCGCTGAAGCACGTCTGGCAGATCGAGGCCGGCGGCGTCGAGGAGCTCGGGCGGCTCGGCAGGGACGTCTCGGACGAGGCCGTCGAGGAGCGCAGCTCACTGGCCAAGGCCGACGACCCGGCGACCATCGTCTACACCTCCGGCACGACCGGCCGGCCCAAGGGCTGTGTGCTCACCCACCGCAGTTTCTTCGCCGAGTGCGGGAACGTCGTGGAGCGGCTGCGGCCGCTGTTCCGCACCGGCGAGTGCAGCGTCCTGCTCTTCCTGCCGCTCGCGCACGTCTTCGGCCGGCTGGTGCAGATCGCCCCCATGATGGCGCCGATCAAGCTGGGCACCGTCCCGGACATCAAGAACCTCACCGACGAGCTGGCGTCCTTCCGGCCGACGCTGATCCTCGGCGTGCCGCGGGTCTTCGAGAAGGTCTACAACTCGGCGCGCGCCAAGGCGCAGGCGGACGGCAAGGGCGCGATCTTCGACAAGGCCGCGGACACCGCGATCGCGTACAGCAGGGCGCTGGAGCTGCCGGCCGGCCCGCCGCTGAAACTGAAGATCAAGCACAAGGTCTTCGACAGGCTGGTCTACAGCAAGCTGCGCGCGGTGCTCGGGGGCAGGGGCGAGTACGCGATCTCCGGCGGCGCCCCGCTGGGCGAGCGCCTCGGTCACTTCTTCCGCGGCATCGGCTTCACCGTCCTGGAGGGCTACGGCCTCACGGAGTCCTGCGCGGCGACCGCCTTCAACCCGTGGGACCGGCAGAAGATCGGCACGGTCGGCCAGCCGCTGCCCGGCTCGGTCGTGCGGATCGCGGACGACGGCGAGGTGCTGCTGCACGGCGAGCACCTGTTCAAGGAGTACTGGAACAACCCGGGCGCCACCGCGGAGGCGCTGGCCGACGGCTGGTTCCACACGGGCGACATCGGCACCCTGGACGAGGACGGCTACCTCGCGATCACCGGACGCAAGAAGGAGATCATCGTCACCGCGGGCGGCAAGAACGTCGCGCCGGCCGTGATCGAGGACCGCATCCGGGCGCACGCGCTGGTCGCGGAGTGCATGGTGGTGGGCGACGGACGGCCGTTCGTGGGCGCGCTGGTCACCATCGACGAGGAGTTCCTGGGCCGTTGGGCCTCCGATCACGGCAAGCCGGCGGGCTCGACCGCGGCGTCGCTGCGCGATGACGCCGACCTTCAGGCCGCCGTCCAGTCGGCGATCGACGACGGCAACGCCGCGGTCTCGAAAGCGGAATCGGTGCGGAAGTTCCGCATTCTCTCCTCCCAGTTCACGGAGGACTCGGGCCATCTCACGCCGTCGCTGAAGCTCAAGCGCAACGTGGTGGCGAAGGACTACGCGGGCGAGATCGAGGCGATCTACGCCAAGTGAGCTGTTCGGCGCACCTCCTGACGGGGTGTCATGGCGCGGTGTCCTCCACGAGGACCCGCGCCATCGTGCGTTCGGCGAGCGCGGTGATGGTGACGAAGGGGTTCACCCCGATGTTGCCGGGCACCAGCGACCCGTCGGTGACGTACAGCTTCGAGTAGCCCTTCACCCGGCCGTAGTCGTCGGTCGCCTTCCCCAGCACGCAGCCGCCGAGCGGGTGGTAGGTGAAGTCGTCGGCGAAGACCTTGTTGGACGTGCCGAACAGGTCGTAGCGGTAGATCGTGGCGTTCGCCGCGTTGATCCGGTCGAACAGCTTCTTCGCCATGGCCACCGAGACCGCGCTCTGTGCGGCGCTCCATCCGAGCTTCACCCCGCCGGACGCGGCGTCGTACGTGAAGGAGGCCCGCTGCGGGTTCTTGGTGATCGCCAGATAGAGGCTGACCCAGTGTTCCAGCCCCGTGGGCAGCGGGGCGATCTCGGCGAAGACGGGGTTGGCGGTGTTCGCCCAGTCGTCGATGCCCATGACCGGCATGGTCGACTGGTTGGCGCCGACGGTGTCCCACAGGTGGTTGGCCCGGCCGAGCATCACGTTGCCGTTGGTGCCCCAGCCCGCCCCGACGCTCGCGTTCAGCGCGGGCAGCGTGCCCGTCTCCCGGGCGCGGACGAGGAGTTCGCTGGTGCCGAGGCTGCCGGCGCCGAGGAAGAGATAGGTGCAGCCGTACTGCTTGGTCTCGACGATCCGGCCCGAGTCGTCGATGCGGTCGGCGGTCAGGACGTACGTCCCGTCGTTCGCCCGGCTGACCGCGCGCACCTTCTCCATGGTGTGGATCGTGACGTTGCCGGTGCCGAGCGCGGACGCCAGGTACGTCTTGTCGAGGCTGCGCTTGCCGTGGTTGTTGCCGTAGATGACCTCCTGGCCGAGCGCGGACTTCACGGCGGTGCCCGCCGCCTCGCGCTGCATGTAGTCGAAGTCGTAGACGCTGGGCACGAACGTGGTCTTCAGTCCGGCTCTGGCCGCGTGTTTGCGGGAGACCCGGGTGAACCGGTACCACTCGGTCGACTCGAACCAGGCCGGGTCCACGGTGTTGACGCCGAGCATGGCGCGAGCGCGCGGGAAGTACGTCGCGTACATCTCCGCCGCGTCCACGGTGGGGAACTGCTCGGCGAAGTAGGACTGCAGCGGGGTGACCGCCATCGAGCCGTTGACCAGGGAGCCGCCGCCGACCCCCCGGCCCACGAAGACGGACATGTCGTCGAAGTGCACACGGTCCAGGACGCCGGGGTAGCGGGCGATGTCCTTGTTGACGAGGTCCAGCCACAGGAAGGTGGCGAGCGGAGCCTCGGTGCGGGTGCGGAACCACATGGACCGCTGGTCGGGGGAGGCGGTGTTGCAGAACACCTTGCCGTCGGCGCCGGCCGTGTTCCACAGCCGGCCCATCTCGAGGACGAGGGTGCGGATGCCGGCCTGGCCCAGACGGAGGGCGGCGACGGCGGCGCCGTAACCGGAGCCGACGATGATCGCCGGGGCGGATTCGACCGCAGCGGGCTCGTCGGCGCGGGCCGACTGCAGGCCCACGCGGGTGAAGCCGAGGGTGGCCGCCGTCTGCAGGGCGGCCATACCAAGGATTTGACGTCTCGTCAGCTGACGCTGCATCAGTTTGGCTGTCATGTGCGCAGCATCGGCGGATTGCCGCCGTCCGGCTAGGGGCGCGGAGGGCAAAGATGGGACAGGTCGGAAAAAACCGAGCAGAGACGGGCCGAAGCGAACGCTCCGGGACGGGTCCGCACGGCGGCGTCGCCGAGCGGGACTTCGCGGACGCGTCCTACGCCGGGTCCGCCAGGAGGGTCCGCAGCTTCTCCGCCAGCAGGTCCCAGCGCCACCGCTCCTCCACCCACTGCCGCCCGCGCTCCCCCATCCGGCGGCGCAGTTCGGCGTCCCCGAGCAGGACGACGATCCGTTCGGCGGCCTCGGCCGGCGAGCCGCCGCGCACCACCCAGCCCGTCTCCCCGTCGAGCACCGCGTCGGGCGCGCCCCCGGAGTCGCCGGCGACGACGGGCAGTCCGGTCGCCGAGGCCTCCAGATAGACGATCCCGAGGCCCTCGACGTCCAGGCCGCCCCGCCGCGTCCGGCACGGCATCGCGAAGACGTCCCCGGCGCCGTAGTGGGCGGGCAGCTCCGACCAGGGCACGGACCCCGTGAAGCGGACCGAGCCCGCGACCCCCCTCTCGCGCGCCAGACGGCGCAGGTCCTTCTCGTACGGGCCGCCCCCGACGATCAGCAGCACGGCGTCAGGCTGGGCGGCCAGGATCCGGGGCATGGCCGCGATCAGCGTGTCCTGGCCCTTGCGCGGCACCAACCGCGAGACGCACACCACCACCGGCCGGTCGGTCAGCCCGAGCCGCGCACGGACCTCGTCGCCGCCCGACCCCGGGTGAAAGGTCTTCTCGTCGACGCCCGGCGGCAGCTGTGTCATCCGCCCGGCCGCCTCGGCGCTCAGCGCCGTCGCGATCCGCGAGCGGGTGTACTCGCCCAGGTAGGTGATCGTGTCCGTGGCCTCGCCGATCCGGCCGAGCAGTTGCCGGGCGGCGGGCAACTGCGCCCATCCGGCCTCGTGCCCGTGGGTGGTGGCCACCAGCCGCTCGGCGCCCGCCCTGCGCAGCGCCGGCGCCATCAGCCCGAGCGGCGCGGCCGCCCCGAACCAGACCGAGGTGCAGCCGTGCTCCCGCAGCAGCCCGGCGGCGCGCCGGGTCGCCCCGGGCGTCGGCAGGAGCATCGTCGTGGAGGCCCGGACGACGGTGAAGGGCTGCTCGGCGTCGAAGGCGGCCGTCGCCTCGACGCCCTCGCGGGAGCGCTTCCAGGTCGACGCGTGGACGACGAGGCGGTCGGGGTCGAGGCGGAGCGCCATGTTGTGCAGGAACGCCTGGATGCCGCCCGGGCGGGGCGGGAAGTCGTTCGTCACGATCAAGGTCTTGTGCATCGCAGCCGACCCTATCCAAACGCTGTCCACCGCCGCGTCCGGCAGCGCTTCACAGCCTGCGGGGGGATCATGACGCTCACGGACGCCCGAGCGGACGGGCGAACAGGAACGGACGGCTCCCGGTGGAGATGACGGACGCGGGGCGGCCCCTGACGGGCCTGCTGACGACCTGGGGCACGACCCGGCTCCTCCTGCTGCTCTTCGTCTTCCAGGTCCTGGAGTTCCCCGGCCCGGACGTCACCAGCGACGTGTGGGCCACCTACCGGGACTGGTACGAGGTGCTGCGCGGCGGCGCGTTCCCGGCGTCCGACGTCACCTGGCAGTACCCGCCCGCCGCCGCCCTCGCCGTACTCTCCCCGGGCCTGCTGCCCTTCCTCGACTACGCGTCGGCGTTCTTCGTGCTGGCCTTCCTCGCCGACCTCGCCGTCCTCATGCTCCTGCTGCACACGGGCCTGCGCCCCGGCCGATCGCTGCGCGGCGCCTGGCTGTGGACGGCGGGCGCCGCACTGCTCGGCCCCACCCTGTACTCCCGCTACGACGTGATGGTGACGGCGGTAGCGGTGGGCGCGCTGGCGGCGGGCGTGCGGCGGCCGGCCGTGATGGGCGCGCTGACGGGCTTCGCGGCGCTGCTCAAGGCGTGGCCGGTGCTGCTGCTCGCGGGCGCCGTGCGCCGCCGGGCCTGGGGCGCGGCGGCGGTGACGGCCCTCGCGCTGTCCGCGCTGTTCGCGCTGGCCGTGCCCGGCGCCTTCGCCTTCCTCGCCTTCCAGCGCGACCGGGGCGCCGAGGTGGAGTCCGTGGGCGCTCTCGTCTTCCATGTCGCGCGGCGGTTCGGCTGGCCGGGCGAGGTGTCGTTCCGCTACGGCTCGCTGGAGTTCACCGGCCCGTACGTGAACGCGGTGAACGACGTGGCGCTGGGGCTCACGGCGCTCGCCTGCGGCTGGCTGCTGCTGTGGCGGCGGCGGTCCGCCGGGCGCCTTCGGCCGCACTCGCTCGCCGAGGCGGCCTTCACGGCGGTGCTGCTGTTCACCGTCACCAGCCGGGTGATCAGTCCGCAGTACCTGGTGTGGCTGATCGGCCTCGCGGCGGTCTGCGTGTGCTCCCGCGAAAGCCGGATGACCCTTCCGGCCGCCCTGGTCCTGGCCGCCGCGGCGGTGACGGTGCTGGAGTTCCCGGTCTGGTTCGAGGACGTCGTCGCGAGCACCCTGTTCGGCGTCGCCCTGATGGCCGTGCGCAACGGACTGCTGGCGGCCGCCGCCCTCACGGCCGCCGTACGCCTGTGGCGCTCGACGGCGCCTCCCCCCGCCCTCGCCGCCCCGGCCGGTCAGCCGGCCCGCACGGGCGAGCGCACCGTCTCCCCCTGACTCCGCCGCCACGCCCGCCGCAGCACCGCGCACTGCACCGCCATCGCGAGCGTCAGGGCCAGGCACACCCCGGGCAACCCCCGATCCGACAGCCCGTACGCCAGCGGCAGCTGGACGGCGGTGCCCAGCACGGTCACCCGCAGCAGCACGGATGCCCCGCCGCTCCCCTCGAAGACCCCGCCCAGCGCAATGAATACGCCCATGAGCAGGAGAAAGGGCCCGATGCAGCGCAGGAACAGCACGCCCTGATGGGCGACGGCGGGGCCGCAGCCGAAGGCGGCCATGACGAGGGGGGCCGTCGCGCTCAGCAGCAGGGCGGCGGTGAGGCCCACGCAGCCCGAGACGAGCGCCGCCTGTCGTCCGATCTCACGCCGCACGCCCGCACTCCCGGTCTCGCCCGGGTGCAGATTCCGCGATCCGGCCGCGCCCAGCGTGTGCGCGGTATGGATGGCCGCGGCCTGGCGGACCGCGTAGAACGCCATGGTCGCCACGTACAGGATCTTGTAGGCGATCGCGTAGGCGGCCACCGCGGTCACCCCGAGGCGCGCCACGACGGCCACCATGGCCAGCGTGCCGGCCTGCCGCACGGTGAAGTCCGCCGACATCGGCAGCCCGGTGCTCAGCGTCCGCCGCAGGGATGCGGAGACGCCGAGGGCGGGCGGAGTGCCGGCGGCCGCTCTCAGCAGGGCGTCGCGGCGCAGGGCGAGCAGCCCCGCCCCGAGGGCGACGCCCCGGCACAGCACGGTGGAGGCGGCTGCGCCGCCGACGCCGTAGAGGTGGATGAACAGCGGGTCGCAGAGCAGGATGAGGCCGTTCGCCAGCAGGGCCAGGCGCATCGGGGTCCTGGTGTCGCCCGCGCCCTTGAGGATGCCGTCGACGAGCTGCTGGGCGAAGAAGACGGCGATGCCCGGCATCGAGATCGCGAAGTACGAGACGGCGAGCGGGAGGGCGGGGCCGCCGTCCCCTCCGAGAACCAGCCGGGACAGCGGCTCGCGCAGCAGGAATCCGGCGGCGGCGACCGTGGGGGTGGCCGCCGCGCACAGCGCCCAGCCGCCCCGGACCGCCGCGCGGACCGCCGCCGGGTCCCGCGCTCCTCTGGCGTGCGCGACCAGCACCGTCGTGCCCGATGCGAACACCAGCGCGACGCCGAGCAGTACGTTCTCGACGTTGGTGGCGACCGCGACGGCGGCTACCGCGGGCCCGCCGAGGCGGGACACCCAGAGCGTGTTGATGATCCCGGCGGCCACGGAGGCGAGCAGCGAGAGGTAGACGGGGTGGGCGAGCGAGACGAGCTGTCTGCGATGGCTGTTCATGACGGATCCCCCTGGAGACGAGCCGCCCCGAGGGCGCGACCCGGACCGGCATACCTCTAAACGAGGTAGCTCGATTAGAGGTAACATGGTGGGCGTCGAGACCGCAAGGAGTCCCATGCTCGAGCTGTCGATCCTCGGTTTCCTCGCCGAGGAACCTCTGCACGGATACGAGTTGAAGGAGCGCATCAAGGCCCTGACCGGCCATGTCCGTCCGGTCAGCGACGGCGCGCTCTACCCGGCGATCAACCGGCTCGTCGCCGCCGGGATGCTCGACCAGCACACCGAGGGCGGCACGAGCGCGGCCCCCCGCCGGGTACTGACCCTCACCGAGCAGGGGCGCGCCGACCTGCTGGAACGCCTGCGCCGGCCGAAAGAGGCCGAGATCACCGACCAGGTCCGCTTCAACATGGTCCTGGCGTTCCTGCGACACCTGCCCGACCGCCGGGAGCAGGCCGCCGTCCTGCAGCGCCGTCTGGACTTCCTGCTGACGCCGACGAGCTTCTTCTACGCCGACGGCGAGCCCGTCCGGGCGGAGCAGGCGGACGACCTGTTCCGGCAGGGCATGCTCCGCGTCGCGCGGGCCACGGGCGAGGCGGAACGGGCCTGGCTGCACGAGGCGATCGGGGAACTGAGCCGCCAGGTCCCCGGGTGACGCCGGCCGTCCGCCGTGGTCGGGGCAGAGAGCCGGATCCTGTCGCAGGGCCCGCCGCCGTAGGCCCCGTTCTGACGTGGGTTCAGCCGAGCTGCGACTTCAGGTAGCCCTGCCAGTCCGACGTGAACTCCGCCAGGGTGACGCCGAGCGTGCTGCGCAGCGCGCTCTCCACCGCCCCCGGCCGCTTCCCGTGCTCCCCCACCGCCCGGTAGAAGGCGTCCAGCCTCACCTCTCCCCACCGGTCGGCGACCATGCGGCAGGCCAGCCAGCCGCCCTCGTAGGCGGTGGCCAGCCGGTCGCTGTCGCCGGTGAAGCCGAAGTCGCCGTCGGCGGGCAGCGCCGTCGGCACGTTCCCCTCGGTGACGGCGCGCTGGAGTTCCGGTGCGACCTCGGCGGGCGTGCGGCCGGTGTCGCGGTAGCCGACCCAGTCGGCGTACCCCTCGGACAGCCACAACGGGGTCGCGGCGTCGGTGTGGGCGCGGGTCGCGACGTGCGTCGTCTCATGGGTGAGGACCACCTGCCGCCCGACCCGGCCGAGCATGGCGTACGCGTCGGGGTTGACGATGACCCGGTCCGCGGGCGCCTTGGCCCCGCCGCCCGTCTCGCCGGTCGTGACCGCGGCTATCCCCCGGTAGGAGGAGGACGGTGAGCCGAGCAGCGCCGCCATGCCGTCCAGCGACTTCGGCACGAGCACGACGACGTGCCCCGCCCAGTCGGTGCCCCACGCGGCCGAGACCGCGGGGACGGCGTCGTCGGCCAGCTTGGCGAAGGCCCGCAGCCGCTCGTCGGTCTGCCCCACCCCCAGCACCAGGCTGTGGGCGCCCCGTACGACGCGCACCGCGCCCTGGTCCCAGAGCTGCTGGGCGGCCTTCCCGGCGGGCTTCTCCGACGCCACCGACCACCGCCCGGAGCCGTCGCGGGCCAGGCGCAGGGTGCGGGCCACCGTCACCGGCGCCCGGTCGTAGCCCGCCACCCGGTAGCTGAGCTCGGCTTCGGCGGTGGCGGCGTCCCCGGCGCGGTGCAGCGCCGTCACCCGGTACGACCAGCCCGCCAGCGGCACGGCCCGCAGCGCGGCGTACCCGGTCGCGGTCCCGGTGGCCGCGTAGGCGTGCTCGTCATGGCCGAGGACCGCGGCGGCCCGCCGGTCGAGGACCCGCTGGACGTCGGCCCGCGCACGGTCCGGTCCGGCGCGCCCGCCGCAGGCGACCAACCCGACGAACAACGGGGCCAGCAGCAGGCAGAGCCCGCGCACCCCGGCGCCGCGCGCCCGCCTTCGACCAGCCATCCTCCCGATCGTACGGCGGCAGCGGCGCGCGGGACCCGGTCAGGGCCTGGTGACGGACGACACCGGCATCATCCCGACCGGGTCGTAGCGCACCGGCGCGCCCGGGTAGGGAGCGTGGATGACCTGTCCGTTGCCCACGTACATGCCGACATGACTGGCGTCGGAGCGGTAGGTGACGATGTCGCCGGGCTGTGCCTGGGAGAGCGGCACCCGCCGTCCGGCGTGCGCCTGGGCCTGCGAGGTGCGCGGCAGGGAGACCCCGGCCTGCGCGTACGACCACTGCATGAGGCCCGAGCAGTCGAAGCCCGAGGGGCCGTTGGCGCCCCAGATGTACGGCTTGCCGAGCGCGGAGCGCACGGCGGCCACGGCGGCGCCCGCCCGGCCCGACGCCGGGACGGCGCCCGTGAGGTCCGGCAGGCCGTCGCGGCCGGACCGGGAGGCCCGGTCGTAGGCGGCGCGTTCGTCGGACGGCAGCGAGTCGAGCAGCTGCCGGGCCCTGGCGAGTTTCTGTTCCACGGCCTGCTTGTGACGCGTGACGGCCTTGCGGCTCTTCTCCAGCTCCGCGAGCTTGCGGGCGGCCTCCGAGCGCTCCTGGGCGAGTTCGCGCAGCGCGCTCTGCAGGGTGCGCAGTTCGCCGGCCTGGCGGGCGGTGACGCGGTCGAGGACGGACGCCTTGGCGAGATACTCCTCGGGGTCGTCGGAGAACAGCAGCGCCAGCGAGGGGTCGAGGCCTCCGGAGCGGTACTGGGCGCCCGCCAGCGAGCCGAGCTCGTCGCGCATGTCGTTGACGCGCGCCTGCTGGCGGGCGATGTGGTCCTGGGCCAGGCCGACCTGCTCCCGCAGGCCGTCGGCGCGCTCGCCGGCCTCGTTGAAGGCCTCGGTGGCCTTCTCGGCCTCCTCGTAGAGACGGTCCACCTCGGCACGGGTGTCGTCGTGCGGCGCGGCCGTGGCCGGTACGGCGGAGACGGCGCCGAGTGCGGCGGCCGCTACGGACAGCACGCTCAGGGCGCTGCACGCGCCCCGGTCGAACCCGGACTGTGCAAGGCGACGATGGGACCCCACGGGAAGCCGCGCTCCTTCCACCGGCGGACAGAACGCGGCAGACAGTAGCCCCGCGACAGGGGGTCGGCCAAAGACCTCGGCGGGCACGCACAGTGACGCCCCGCCGCTGACGCAGGTCACCGGCGGGGCGTGGGGTCACTTCTCGTCGCCACGATTCGCCCGTTCGGGCGGCGTGGTGTCCCGATCTTGAGGACGGTCAGATCCGGACGCCGAACTGGAACGGCATGTTGTTGATCGACTCGTAGCGCACGACGGTGTTGGTGCGCGGGGCGTGCAGCACCTGGCCGTTGCCCGCGTACAGGCCGACGTGGTGCTGGTCGCCGTAGAAGATGACCAGGTCGCCGACCTTGAGGTCGGCCTTGCTGTAGATGCGCGTGCCGTCGTTGGCCTGGTCCTGCGAGGTGCGCGAGATGTGGACGCCCGCCTGGGCGTAGGCCCAGGAGGTCAGGCCCGAGCAGTCGTACGTGGCGGTGCCGGTGGCGCCGTACTGGTACGGCTTGCCGAGCTGGGTCTGGGCGGCCTGGAAGGCGGCCATGGCGCGGCCGGAGCCGGCCGGGGCGTCGCCGAGGTCGACCCGCTCGCCGGCGTCGCGGCTGGCGCGGGCGTCGGCGGCGGAGAGGGACGCCTTCTCCTTGGCCGTCAGCGAGTTGAGCAGCTTCTGCGCCTCGGCCAGCTTCCCCTGGACTTCCTTCTTCTTCTTGCCCAGCTCGGTGCGGGTGGTGGCGAGGTCCTTGAGCTTGGTGGACGCCTCGCTGCGCTCCTGCGCGAGCTCGCGCTGCTTCTCCTGGATCTTCTTCAGCGCCTCGACCTGCTGGGCGCTGAGCTGGTCGGCGGCGGACGCCTTGTCCAGGTAGTCGTCCGGGTTCGAGGAGAGGAGCAGCTGCAGGGAGGGGTCGATGGAGCCGGTGCGGTACTGGGCCGCGGCCGCCAGGCCCATGGAGTCACGCAGCTCGTTGAGGTCTGCCTGACCGCGGGCGACGTTGTCCTGGATGGTGGAGATCTCCTTCTGGAGCTTCTCCTGCTTCTCCTTGGCCCCGTTGTACGTCTCGGTGGCCTGCTCCGCCTCTTCGTAGAGCTTGTCGACCTTGCTCTTGACCTCG
Source organism: Streptomyces sp. SAS_272 (assembly GCF_052543235.1). NCBI lineage: Bacteria > Bacillati > Actinomycetota > Actinomycetes > Kitasatosporales > Streptomycetaceae > Streptomyces > Streptomyces sp. SAS_272. Next base: position 47,431 of record NZ_JBMNDR010000056.1, read on the forward strand.
TCCTTGCTGAGCTTCTCGCTGGGCGCCGCGTTGGCGGCCTGGGAGCTCAGCACGACGGCAGCGGCGGCTGCGGTGGTCAGCACGGTCACGCGCGCGCGACTCGGCTGCTTCGGTCGACGATGGGACGCCACGGAGACGGGCTCCTTCTTTTGAGTGATCACCCGTTTGGAGGTTCGATCACCAGACCTTAGTGACCTTCCCGTGATCAGTTCAAATCCCCCGGCAGAAAAAACCCATCACGCAACGCAGTTTTTTCACACAACTCACGTGCAGTGATTGACCGATTGACGCTACGTTGCGTGACGATTCCGCCAATTCGGTCATTGAGCCCGCAACTTCGACCTTCAGGACAGTCGCTTCAGAAGCACCGCGGAAGCCACCGGTCGGGCGCCCGCCTTGGCGATCCCGTCGGCCACCTCGCGGTCGGTCGAGGCGACGATGACCGGCCGGCCGGGCGGCTCCGCCCGCACCAGCTGCCGGATCAGCTCGTCGGCCGTGACCCCCGGCTTGGAGAACAGCACCCGCACCCCGCGCGGCGGCGCGAGCAGCACCGGAGCGACCAGTTCGGCGCCGTCGAAGACACAGGTGACCTCGGCGCCGGTCTGCGCGGCGAGTTGCGAGAGCTGGCCGAGGAGCCGCAGCCGCTGCTTCTCCAACGGCATCTGCGGATAGCCGGTCTTGGTGACGTTGTAGCCGTCGACCACGAGATGCGCCTGCGGCAGTGCGAGCAACTGGTCGAGAATGGCCGGATCGTGCTCCGACAGTGCCCGTGCGGCGATGTCCTTCGGCGTCATTCGTCCCGGTTCGACCGCGTCGACGGTCTCCGCCGGCCGCACCGACACCGGCGGCAGCGCCAGTTCGCGCCGCAGCCCCTGGGCCGCGTCGAGCACCGTGTCCAGCAGCAGCCGCACCCGCATGTCCTCGACGCTGCGCCCCTCACGGGCGGCGCGCCGGGCGGCTTCCAGAGCCGCCTCGACCTCCCCCAGGCGCGCCTTCAGCCGCCGTGACTCGCTCTCCGCGGCGGACACCTGGGTGTGCCCCTCGGCGCGCACCGTCTCCATCTCGCTCTGCACCTTGCGCAGGGCCGCCTCGCCGCGCTTGACGTCACTGAGGGCCGACCGCAGCTTGCGGTGCAGCGACTCCGTCTCCTTCTTCGCCGCGTCCAGCTCGGCGCGCAGCCGCTCGGTGTCCGACCGGGTCTGCTCCCGCGCCCGCTCGAGCTCCTCGCGCAGCCGCTCCAGTTCGGCACGGCTCTCCTCGTCGGCCCGCTCGGCGTCGGCCCGCAGGGCCTCCTCGCCGGCCGACGTCACCAGCTTCACCCAGCCGACGGGCCGCAGAACGTAGGCCGCGGCCGCCACGTCGAGCGGGTCCACGGCCGGGGTGGGCGAGCCGGAGTCGAGAGCGCCGGACAGTTCCGGCTGGGCCTCTCTGAACTTCTCGGCGATGCGCTGTCTGAACAGCGGATCGGTCTCCAGCGCGGCCGCCATCGCGTTGCCCGCGAACTTGGCGCGCCGGTTCGGCGCGAAACGGGCGTACTGGCGCAACTGGGCGGGCAGTTCGCCGACGGTCAGTCCGCCGAAGCCGTCGGAGACGATCGTGACGACCCTGCGCCGCACGCCGTCCGGCAGCGGACGGTCGAGCATCTCGGCGGCGCCGTCGCCCGGCCCCCCGCCTGCGCTCTCCACCATCCGTCACACCCCAATACTGTGCGGGCCCTCCCCCGCCTCGACTTCACTCGAGCGGAGGGACCCCGTCGTCAGGAACCGGCGCCCGGCCGATCCACGAGTTCCACCTGGTCCACGGCGTTGCACCAGCGACACCGCACCGACTCGATGGTCTCACTGACCACCTCGCGCTCCTCGACCTTCGGCTCGCCCGCGAGGTCCAGGTGCACGTACTCGACGACCTTCGACGAGCGCGTCACGTCGAACCGCGTGAGGTTGCCGCAGAGAGTGCAGCGCCACCGCGTGGCGGCGGTCGGCAGGGGAACCGTCATCGTGACTTTCCACTTCCTTCTGGTGTCGTGCTCGCTGTGCCGGGTCGGGCCGGAGGCTCCCCCGTGCGTGTGGCTCGTAACCCTACGGCCTGGCGGGTACCCGCCGCCCGTCCGTCCACGGCGGCCGGGCGGCGGCGAGGCGCTCCGGGCGCGTGCGTCCCGTTACGTCATGCTCTGTACCCATGATCAGCAACTGGAACGGGACGGTCGGCAGAGCGATCAGGAACCCGTCGGCGCCGGTGACCTACGGACTGATCGCCCTGTGCTGCCTGATCTTCCTGATCAGCCCCGCCTCGGGCCTCGATCCGGCGTACGGGGCCGGCGACGAGCTGGTGGCCGCCCAGCGGGCCTACTTCCGGCGCTGGGGCGTGGTGCCCGCGGAGCTCTTCGAGGGCGCGCCCCGGGCCGTCCTCACCCCCGCGACCGCCCTCTTCGTCCACGGCAGCTGGGTGCACCTGCTGGGCAACATGCTCTTCCTCTACGTCTTCGGGGCGATGTCCGAGGACCGGATGGGCCGCGTCGAGTTCGCGCTCTTCACCGTCGGCTGCGGCTATCTGGCCCTGCTGGGCTACGCCGCCGCCAACGCCGGGTCGTCGCAGTCCCTGGTCGGCGCCTCCGGGGCGATCTCCGCGGTGCTCGGCGCCTTTTTGTTCCTGTTCCCCCGGGCACGGGTCACCAGCCTCCTTCCGTTCCTGTTCTTCCTGCCGCTGCGTTTCCCGGCGTGGGTCGTGCTGCCCTTCTGGGCGGCCGTGCAGTGGATGGCGGCGGGGCAGGCGCCGCGGGGCCCGGGGGTGGCGTATCTGGCGCACCTGGTGGGCTTCGGCCTGGGGCTCCTCTACGCGTGGGCCCGTTTCGGGATCAGGAAGGGTCCGCCGGGCCGCCCGGGAAGGGCGGCGGCGGGCGACAGGCGGGCGGCTAGAGTGAAGGCCGCCCCAGCTCCGGCCTCCGAGGGAGAGAACCAGCCGTGATCACCGCGATCGTCCTCATCAAGACCAGCGTGGACCGGATCCCCGAGATCGCCGAGCGGATCGCCTCTCTGGAGTCCGTGAGCGAGGTGTTCTCCGTGACGGGGACCTACGACCTCATCGCGATGGTCCGGGTGAAGCAGCACGAGGACCTCGCCGAGGTCATCCCCGGCAGCATCAGCAAGATCCCCGGGGTCGAGGGGACGGACACCCACGTCGCGTTCCGCACGTACTCGCAGCACGACCTCGAGGCGGCGTTCGCCATCGGCCTGGACTCCTAGGGGTTCGCTCCGCGGGTCGGCGGGTCGGTCGCGCGGTTCCCCGCGCCCCTGGGGGTTTCCCCGCCCGGGACGCGGAGGCGCCGTGCGCTCGGCGAGGTCAGTCCACTGCCGGGACGCAGCGGCCGTCCTCCGTGCGGTACCGCCACTTCGCGCCCTCGCTCACCAGCTCGCGGACCGCGGTCACGAAGCGTTCGACGTGCTCGTCGGGGGTGCCCGCGCCGAAGCTCACCCGGATGGCGTTGAGGGACTTCTCGCCCGGAGCCGCGTCGGGGGCGCCGCACTCGCCCTGCGCCTCGGGGGCGCCGCCCAGGAGGGTGCGGACCAGCGGGTGGGCGCAGAAGAGGCCGTCGCGGACGCCGATGCCGTACTCGGCGGACAGGGCCGCGGCGAAGTGGGAGCTGTTCCAGCCCTCGACGACGAAGGAGATCACGCCGACGCGCGGGGCGTCGTCGCCGAAGAGGGACAGGATCCGGACCTCCGGGACCTCCGCGAGGCCGGTGCGCACCTTCTCGATCAGGTGCCGCTCGCGTGCGACCAGGGCGTCGAAGCCGGCCTCGGTGAGGGCCTTGCAGGCGGACGCGATGGAGTAGGCGCCGATCACGTTCGGGGAGCCGGCCTCGTGGCGGGCCGCGCTCTCGTGCCACTCCACGTCCACGCCCCCGTCCTCGCGCCGGGTGACCTTGCGGCTCGCGCCGCCGCCCGCGAGGTAAGGGTCCGCCGCGACCAGCCAGTCCGCGCGGCCGGCCAGCACGCCGGAGCCGAAGGGGGCGTACAGCTTGTGGCCGGAGAACGCGATCCAGTCGACGTCGAGGTCCTGGACCGACACCGGGTGGTGCGGGGCCAGCTGGGCGGCGTCCAGGACGATCCGGGCGCCGTGGGCGTGCGCCGCCGCCGCGAGCTCGCGCACCGGCCACAGCTCACCGGTGACGTTCGAGGCGCCGGTGACGCAGACCAGCGCCGGGCCGTGCGGGTCCCGGGCGGCGAGGGCCCGCTCCAGGGTCTCCACGGCCTGGCCAGGGGTGCGCGGGGCGTCGAGGCAGGAGACCCGGGCGTCCTGCCAGGGCAGCAGCGAGGCGTGGTGCTCGGTCTCGAAGACGAAGACCTGGCAGTCGGCGGGCAGGGCGCGGGCCAGCAGGTTGAGGGAGTCCGTCGTCGAGCGGGTGAAGACCAGCTGGTCGTCGGGGCGGCAGTCGAGGAACTCGGCGACGGTCCTGCGGGCGTTCTCGAACAGGTCCGTGGAGAGCTGGGAGAGGTAGCCGGCGCCGCGGTGCACGCTGCCGTAGTACGGGGCGTAGGCGGCGACGTCGTCCCAGACGCGCTGGAGGGCGGGGGCGCTGGCCGCGTAGTCGAGGGCCGCGTAGGCGACCTCGCCGCCGGTGACGAGCGGAACGGTGACATCCCGGCCCAGAACGTCCAGCGGGTCACAAAGGGGGCGGGCGACGGCGGCGGTGGAGACGGACATGGCGAACTCCCGTGAGAGGAAAGGGGGAACCGCCGTGCGAGCGGACATGGCTCGAGCACGGAGGAAGACGAAAGGGGTGTGCGGAGGCGGGGCTCTACGCCCTATCGCATTCGCTTGCTCACAGGAGACTCCCTCGGACGACCCAGGACCCCTGGCGTTCTCACTCGAAAGAGTGCGAGGGATCCGCGCTTGCCGTGGACCTCGTTGCCCACGGCCTGGTCTTCACCCGGGGCACCCCGCCACGGACGGAGGGTTGCCGGACAGTCAGCCGGGGCCTCATGACTGTCACTCATGACCTAGTACAGGAATCTACGCGAGCCGATCACGGTCCCGCAACCCGTGTCCGGATGGCGGGACCGCGTCTCACGGACGTCAGGCGTTGCTGGCCGCCACCCAGCGCTCCAGCGCCCGCTTGGCCGCACCGGAGTCGAGCGACTCCGCGGCCCGCGCCATGCCGGCCCGGATCTCCTCGGCCAGCGTCCCGCCGCCCGGCTCGAGCGCCACGAGCGCCGCCGCCGAGTTCAGCACGACGGCGTCGCGCACCGGGCCGCGCTCGCCCTCCAGCAGACGGCGGGCGACCTCGGCGTTGTACGAGGGGTCCCCGCCCCGCAGGGCCTCCACCGGCACCAGGTCGAGGCCGACGTCCCGCGGGTCGAAGGTCTCCTCGGTGACCTTGCCGTCGCGCACCACCCACACCCGGGAGGTGGCCGTCGTGGTCAGCTCGTCGAGGCCGTCGTCGCCCCGGAAGACCAGGGACGAGTTGCCGCGTGCGGCGAAGACGCCCGCGACGACCGGCGCCATGAGCGGATCGGCGACGCCGACGGCCTGGGCCCGCACCTTGGCGGGGTTGGTCAGCGGGCCGAGGACGTTGAACACCGTGCGGATGCCCAACTGGCCGCGCGCCGCGCCGACATGACGCAGCGCCGGATGGAACTTGATCGCGAAGCAGAAGGTGATCCCGGCCTCCTGCGCCACCTCGGCCACCCGGCGCGGGGTCAGCTCCAGGTTGACGCCGAGCTTCTCCAGCACGTCCGAGGCGCCGGACGCGGAGGACGCGGCCCGGTTGCCGTGCTTGACGACCGTGGCGCCCGCACCGGCCACGACGATCGCCGACATCGTGGAGATGTTGACCGTCTTCGCGCCGTCGCCGCCCGTGCCGACGATGTCGACGGTCGGCCCCGGCACCTCGATCAGGTTGGCGTGCTCGTACATCGCCCGGACCAGACCGTTGATCTCCTCGACGGTCTCGCCCTTGGCCCGCAGCGCCACCACGAACCCGGCGATCTGCGCGTCGGTGGCCTCGCCGCGCATGATCCGGTCCAGCGCCCAGAACGTGGCGTCCGCGCCCTGGTCGTGGCCGTACAGCAGACCGTTCAGCACCTCGGGCCAGGAACGGCCCGCCGCGGTGTCGCCTCCAGCGGGGGTCACAGCGCTCATCAGCCGCTCCTGGGTGTCGTACGGATCTTCCGTGGGTGCCGTGGAAGACGTGTGTGCCCACCCTATCCAGCCGACGGGCACGGCAAAGGGCCCCGTCCGACAACCGGACGGGGCCCTTTCACCGTGGCGTGGCGACGCCTCGACGATCAGTGGTGGCCGTGGCCGCTCGTGATCTCCTTGTACTCCTCGACGGTGGGCTTCGGGATCTGCTGGTCCTCGCCGAAGTACGCTCCGCTGATCTTGGCGCGGAGCTTCTCCTTGCCCGTCACCTTGCGCTCGACGCCGTTGTCGTCGACCGTGGCGCCGATCGCGGCCGGCTCGTACTGCTCGTGCGCCGTGAGCGTGTGCAGCTGCTCCTGGCTGAGCGGCTCGTGGATCTCGATGAACTCACCGTGCGGCAGGCGCTTGATGGTGCCGGTCTCCCGGCCGTGCAGCACCTTGTCCTTGTCGCGGCGCTGCAGACCGAGGCAGATCCGCTTGGTGAGGATGTACGCGATGACCGGTCCGACGAAGAAGAAGATCCGGACGAACCAGGTGATCGCGTTGATCGACAGGTGGAAGTGGGTGGCCCACAGGTCGTTGCCACCGCCGACCAGCGTGATCATGTACATCGTGACCCAGGCGACGCCGAGCGCCGTACGGGTCGGCGCGTTGCGCGGGCGGTCCAGGATGTGGTGCTCGCGCTTGTCGCCGGTGATCCAGGACTCGATGAACGGGTAGAGCGCGAGCGCCGCGAGGACCACGCCGAACAGGACCAGCGGGATGAACACGCCCAGGACGAGCGTGTGACCCCAGAGGTTGATCTCCCAGCCCGGCATGAAGCGGATCAGGCCCTCGGCGAAGCCCATGTACCAGTCGGGCTGGGCGCCGGTCGACACCTGGTCCGGACGGTAGGGGCCCATCGCCCAGATCGGGTTGATCTGCGCGATCGCCGCGATGACCGCGATGACGCCGAAGACCAGGAAGAAGAAGCCTCCGGCCTTGGCCATGTACACGGGCAGCAGCGGCATGCCGACGACGTTCTTGTTGCTCTTGCCGGGGCCCGCGAACTGCGTGTGCTTGTGGTAGAAGACCAGGATCAGGTGGCCCACCACCAGGCCCAGCATGATGCCGGGCAGCAGCAGGATGTGGATCGAGTAGAACCGCGCCACGAAGTCGTGGCCGGGGAACTCGCCGCCGAAGAGGAAGAACGAGATGTACGTGCCGACGACCGGCATCGACAGGATCGCGCCCTGGGTGAAGCGCACACCGGTGCCGGAGAGCAGGTCGTCCGGGAGCGAGTAACCGGTGAAACCGGTGAACATGCCGAGGACGAACAGCAGGAAGCCGAACAGCCAGTTGACCTCACGCGGCTTGCGGAACGCACCCGTGAAGAACACGCGCATCATGTGCACGAACATGCCGGCGAGGAAGATCAGCGCCGCCCAGTGGTGGATCTGCCGGATGAGCAGACCGCCGCGCACGTCGAACGAGATGTGCAGGGTCGAGCTGAACGCCTCGGACATCAGCTGTCCCTGGAGCGGGACGTAGCTGCCGTGGTACTCCACCTCGTTCATCGAAGGGTGGAAGAACAGCGTCAGGTACACACCCGTCAGGATGATGATGATGAAGCTGTACAGGCACACTTCGCCCAGCATGAACGACCAGTGGTCGGGGAAGATCTTGCGCATGTTGGCCTTGGCGAGGGAGTAGATCCCGAGCCGGCCGTCGGCCCAGTCGGCGACCCGCTCGCCGGCCGGAGCCTTCCCGCGTGCGCGGGACTCGTTGCTCTCGTGGTTCTCTGTGGTGCTCATCCGCGCTCCCAGAAAGCAGGACCGACGGGCTCCTCGAAGTCGCCGCGCGCCTCGAGGTAGCCCTCGTCGTTCACGCCGATGCGCAGCTGCGGCAGGGCGTGACCGGCGGGACCGAAGATCACTCGGGCGCCGTCGGAGAGGTCGAAGGTGGACTGGTGGCAGGGGCACAGCACGTGGTGCGTCTGCTGCTCGTACAGGGAGATCGGGCAACCGACGTGGGTGCAGATCTTCGAGTACGCCACGATGCCGTCGTGCGACCACTCGAGTTCGCGCTTGTCCTTGATGTTCTCCGGCTGGAGCCGGACGATCATCAGGGCCGCCTTGGCGATCTCGTTCTGGAAGTCCTCGTCGTGCTCCTCCAGGCCCTCGGGCTTGGCGAAGGTGAGAGAACCGACCGCGACGTCCGAAGGACGCAGCGGCTCGTTCGTGTTCATGTTGACGAGCAGCTTGCCCTTGGCCCACAGCGTGTGACGGAGCTTGTCCTCGGGCAGCGGGCCGAGGTCGCGCAGCAGCACGACGCCGGAGAGCGGCACCAGGGCGACCGCGCCGAACAGCGTGTTGCGGATCAGCTTGCGGCGGCCGAACGCGGACTCCTTGGCGCCCTGCCGGAAGTCCGCGTGGACCTTGGCGCGGACCTCGGGGCTCGCGGCGATCGGGTGCCGCTCGTCGGCGACCTCGACGTCCGACATCAGGGTGCGGGCCCAGTGGACCGCGCCGGCGCCGATGGTGAACAGCGCCGTGCCCAGCGTCAGACCCAGCGCGAAGTTCAGCGCGCTGAGGTGGCCGATCGGGAACACGAAGATCGACTTGTCGGCCGGGATCGCCACGTACGAGGCGATGAAGCCGACCGTGGCGAGCATCGACAGCGTGAACAGGAAGGCGACCGCACGCTCGGACCGCTTGGCGGCCCGCTCGTCGATGTCCTGGACGCGGTGCTCGTGGGGCGGCAGCCCCGGGTCCGCGAACGGGTTCTGCTCGTCCGCGACGTCCACCGCGCCGTGCGCGTGGCCCTGCTCTACGGGCAGGTTCTCTTCTGGAATGTCTTGGCTACTCATGACTTCTTGGCCTTTGCGGTCCGAGCGGCGACCCAGACGGCGACCGCGATCAGGGCGCCGAGTCCGAAGATCCAGGCGAACAGACCCTCGCTGACCGGCCCGAGGCCGCCCAGCTCCAGACCACCGGGGTTGTCGGTGTCGCTGCTGTTGACCGCGTGCAGGTACGCGATGATGTCCTTCTTGTTCTGCTCCGACAGGGTGGTGTCGGGGAAGGAGGGCATGTTCTGCGGGCCGGTCTGCATCGCCTCGTAGACGTGCTTCGGGTCCACGTCCTCGAGGGTCGGAGCGAACTTGCCCTTCGTCAGGGCGCCGCCCTTTCCGGTGAAGTTGTGGCACTGCGCGCAGTTGGTGCGGAACAGGTCGCCGCCCTTGGCGATGTCCGCGCCCTCCGGGCCGTACTCGGCCTCGGTCGGGACGGTCGGGCCGGAGCCCAGCGAGGCGATGTACGCGGCGAGCTGGTCGATCTCGGCCTGCGAGTAGATGTTCTTCTTCTTCACCACCTGCGGGCCCTGGGAGGTCGCCGCCGGCATGCGGCCGGTGCCGACCTGGAAGTCGACGGCCGCGGCGCCCACGCCGACCAGGCTCGGACCGTCGGAGCTGCCCTGACCGCCGGTGCCGTGGCAGCTGGCGCAGCCGACGGCATAGAGCTTCTTGCCCTCGTCGATGGCGAGGGACTGGGCGGTGTCGTCTGCCTGCGCCTTGCTCGCGGGCGCGAGCGCGGAGAACAGCCACCCTGTGCATGCCAGCGATAGGACTAGGACGACGAGCGCCGCCAGCGGATGGCGTCGTCGTGCGGAGAGCTTTTTCACGGATTACCCCGGTGTCAGGATCTTCTGCGTCGATGCTTGTGGAGGTGCGGGAGCGGGCCCGGCTACTTGATCAGGTAGATCGTGGCGAAGAGGCCGATCCAGACGACATCGACGAAGTGCCAGTAGTAGGACACGACGATGGCCGCGGTCGCCTGCTCGTGGGTGAACCTCTTGGCCGCGTAGGTGCGCCCGAGGACGAACAGGAAGGCGATGAGGCCGCCCGTCACGTGCATACCGTGGAAGCCGGTGGTCAGGTAGAACACCGAGCCGTACGGGTCGGAGGAGAGCGAGAGCCCGTCCTTCTTCACCAACTCCGTGTACTCGTAGATCTGACCGCCGATGAAGATCGCACCCATGATGAAGGTGACGATGAACCACATTCTGAGCTTCTTCACGTCACCGCGCTCGGCGGCGAAGACGCCGAGCTGGCAGGTGAGCGAGGAGAGCACCAGGATCGTGGTGTTGGTGGCCGAGAACGGGAGGTTCAGTGCCTCGGCCATCTCCTTCCAGTGATCAGGACCCGTCACCGATCGCAGGGTGAAGTACATCGCGAAGAGGGCCGCGAAGAACATCAGCTCGGAGCTCAGCCAGATGATGGTTCCGACGCTGGTGAGGTTCGGCCGATTGACCGACGGGTGCGCGTGCCCGGTTTCTACTGTCGTTGCTGTCGCCACGACCGACATTATGTCGGTCCCTTATCCCGCCCTCACTCCGGGGGGTGCCGTTCGGAGTGATCGCCCCGTGTGTACTGCCCGGATGGCCCATCGAAGTGGTGTTCCAGGCGGTGTGGACGAGGTGGGTGAGGGAGTAGCATCCGCGGCATCGGTTCTGTCCGTACGACGCTGATGTCACGGAGGAAGCATGCAGGCGACCGCCACGGTGCTGGTCTACAGCGACGACGCCAACACGCGGGAGCAGGTGCGGCTCGCGACCGGGCGCAGGCCCGCGCCGGACGCCCCTGTGGTGGAGTTCGTGGAGTGCGCGACGGCGCCGGCGGTGCTGCGGGAGCTCGAGAAGGGCGGCATCGACGTCGTCGTCCTCGACGGGGAGACCGCCCCCATGGGCGGCATGGGTCTGTGCCGTCAGCTCAAGGACGAGGTCTTCCGGTGTCCGCCGGTGCTGCTGCTCATCGGGCGGCCCCAGGACGCGTGGCTCGCGACCTGGAGCCGGGCGGACGCGGCTGTGACGCTGCCCGTGGAGCCCGTGGAGTTCGCGGGGGCGCTCGCGGCCCTGCTGCGGACGAAGGGCCTTCAGCAGAGCGCGTAGCGGTTCAGGGGGCGGGACGCGGTTCGTCGTCGCCCCCGCACCCGCGCGTGGGTCAGACCGCCGCCGGACTCAGGCGTGCCGTCCCCTGCTGCGTCTTCTGCTTGGCGCCCGTCAGCGCGCTCCCCTTGGTCCATTTGGCCCAGTCCAGGTTCCAGTCGCCGAAGCCGTTGCCGAACGTCTCCATGGTCTCGCCGTTGCTGTTGACGACCTGGACGACGTCGCCCTGGCGGATGTTGTCGAAGAACCACTCGGCGTTGGCCGTGCTCATGCCGGTGCAGCCGTGGCTGACGTTCGCGTATCCCTGGGAGCCCACCGACCAGGGGGCGGCGTGGACGTACTCGCCGCTCCAGGTGACGCGCGTGGCGTAGTAGACGGGCAGGTCGTACGAGTCCGCGGAGCCCTCGGCGATGCCGACGGTGGTCCCGCGCATACGTACGTAGTACTCCTTGCCCAGGACGACCTTGACGCCGTTGCGGGTGTCGAAGCCGGGCTTGCCGGTGGTGACGGGGATCTGCTTGATCTCCTGGTTGTTCTTGGACACCGTCATGGAGTGCGTCGACGCGTCCGTCACGGCGATGACCCGGTCGCCGGTGGTGAGTCTGAGCTCCTTCACGGGGCCGCCCCACAGCCGGTCGCTGATCTTGATGCCGTCCAGGTTGCTGTGGGCGCGGACGGTGGCGTGGGCGGGCCAGTACTCCTTGGGCCGGTAGTGGAGCTCCTTGTCGTCCACCCAGTGCCAGCCGCCCTGGGCGAAGGGCGTGGAGTCGACCTTCAGCCCCCGTTCGACGACGGCCCGCTGTGCGGGGTCCTTGACCGGCTGGTCGAGTTTGGCGACGACGGGCTGGCCGACGCCGTACTCGCCGGCCTCGGGCCCGAACTGCACCGCCAGCCGCTTCTTGACGGTGGGCTTTCCGGTGTCGAAGGACAGGACCCGGCGGCCGGGCGCCCCGTCGTCGTCCTCGGTGCTCACCCGGACCGTGTAGTGGGCGCCGGCGGCCAGGGGTTCGGTGCTGTGCCAGCGGCTGCCGTCGGCGGAGAGTCGGCCCGCCACGTAGCGGCCTGTGGAGTCGACGGCGGTGACGTCCGTGATGCGGTCGTCGTCGTCGGCGGTGACCTCGAGAGGCTTGTCCGGGTCGGCCTTCCTGCCGTCGCCGTCGGGGGCGTTGAAGGAGATCTGGTCCGTCGCGTCGTAGGGGCGCGCGGAGAGCGGGTTGCCGTCGGAGCCGCAGGCGCTTGCGACCGCGCCCAGGGCGATCACCAGCAGGGTGCAGCCGACGACGGTGCGGGGGCGTGGTTGGTGGCTCATGACTTCACGCTAGGGAGCCGCCCCCGCGGCGGCGCGCTGAGTGACACGGACGGAGCACGCCCGCTACGGCAAAAGCGTGAGCCCGGACGCTCCTGACGGAGTGTCCGGGCTCTCGCCGCGTTCAGCGCGTGTTACTGGGTGCGGTTCTCACCGCGGTAGTACTCGAAGACCCAGCCCCAGAGACCGATCATGATCATCGGGACGGAGAAGTAGAGCAGCCACCAGCCGACCGCGACACCGAGGAAGGCCAGGGCGCCGCCGATGGCGAGCGACAGCGGCTGCCAGCTGTGCGGGCTGAAGAAGCCCAGCTCGCCGGCGTCGTCCGCGACGTCCGCCTCCTTGTTGTCCTGTGCGCCCGCGTCGACCCGCCGGGCGGTGAAGCCCAGGTAGAAGCCGATCATGATGCACAGGCCGAAGGCCAGGAAGAGCGCCGTGGTGCCGGCCGGCTCCTTCGACCACACGCCATAGACGACCGCCATGGCGAGGACGAAGACGCTCAGCCAGACGAACATCTTGCCCTGGATCTTCACTTGCCGGCCTCCTTGCTGCCCGCGATGGCGCTGGCGCCGTGGCCGCTGTGCTCCAGCTGCTCGAGCGCGGCGATCTCCGGGTGGTGCAGGTCGAACGCCGGGGATTCGCTGCGGATCCGCGGCAGGGTGAGGAAGTTGTGGCGCGGCGGCGGGCAGGAGGTGGCCCACTCCAGGGA